>JBBQXI010000273.1:0-5867 GCA_038209805.1 Bacteroidales bacterium
TTGAGATACACATCTCCCATATTGGTAATGGCGCGTTCCATTGGGTCGAAAGGATTGGTCTGGCTCGATAAAATACCGTATTCAATAATTTCGTGGAATTCTTCCGGAAATTTGCTACACTTGTTCACTTTAAAAAAATCGGAACCGTTGTATAACCGGGTAACCGTCATTTTATTTTGAGTGAGCGTACCGGTTTTATCGGTGCACAAAACAGTTGCTGAACCAAGTGTTTCAACGGCCGAAGGTTTTCGGGTAAGAACATTCTTCTTCGACATTCGCCAGGCACCTAAAGCCATAAAGACGGTTAATACCACCGGAAATTCTTCAGGCAGCATGGCCATTGCCAATGTAATTCCAGCGAGGAACCCTTTCAGTAAATCGTCTCGGGTGAGTGTAAAAACAACAATGACCACCACGCAAAGCAGAACACCAATAATCGCCAGTCGTTTGACCAATATTCCCATCTCCGTTTTCAGCTTGGTAGGTTCTTCCACTACCGATTCAAGTGCTTTTCCGATTTTCCCGATTTCGGTATTTGAGCCAATGGCAGTTACTTTCACAATGCCATTTCCCTGCACAATCATCGATCCTGAATAAACAAAAGGCAAATCATCGCCTCCTGGTTGAATATTTTTGTCAGTACCATTCCATTCCGATTTGTTTACAGGAACCGATTCTCCAGTCAACAGCGACTCATCAGCCTTCAGGTTCACTGAATATAAAACGGTAGCATCGGCCGGAACGCGATCACCTTCCTGCAAAATAACAAGATCGTCAGTAACCACATCGCGACCTGCAATTCGTTTTTCAATGCCGTCACGAATCACCAATGCGCGCGGACTTGCCAGATCTTTCAACGCATCCAACGCTTTCTCCGTCTTTTTCTCCTGATAAAACTCGATGCCCATGATGACGAATACGAAACCAAGCAACATCAGTCCTTCCTGAACATCGCCAAGTACCAGGTACAAAGTTCCACAGGCAACCAAGAGCAGAAACATGGGTTCTTTAACTACTCCCCAAGCCAAAGCCAGAAGACTCTTTGGTTTCGACGACGGCAATTCGTTAAAACCTTCCTTTGCTATTTTTTCGTTTACTGTTTTTTCACTTAATCCGTGAAATTTTTCTGATTTTAAATCAACTGGCATAATATAACCTCCTGTAGATTCGGGTTTTTAATTAGAGTATTCTAACTATATTGATAAATTTTTTATACTTTCTGAAATACTTTTTCAAACAACATTTCCATGAGTTTGACTTCGGTTTGATCCAATTTTCCGGAAATCAACTCGGCCATTTGCTTGTGCGCAAAATCATGCATATGATTGATTACCTTACCTTTTACAGTAAGATGCAAATGAGCACTTCGACGGTCATCATCCGACTTCACCCGATAAATGAAGTCTTTCTCAATCAATTTATCGATGGCCACTTTAACGGTAGGTTTTGTCAAATTCATTTCGGCTGCCAACTCTGTAAGGTTGGGATTGTGAAGGTTATTGATGGTTTCCAGGTAATTCATTTGGGTAAGCGTCAACTCGTTAAAATTGAATTGTTCTTTAGCCGACTCTTCCATCCGGCCAATTTCAAGCGACAGTTTCGCAATTATTTCAACAAGTTTATCCATGTCACAAATGTAGTTAGATTGTTCTAACAAATAATAACATTTAGCTACTTTTTTTTGAGATTAGTGTATTTGCTGTCTCCAGTGCGCACACTCTATGCGCTATGCCTCATATTTCGTAACTTCGTCGCCAATGAAACCATTCTTAGAAATACTAAAGAATAAGGTTTTTACCCGAGATGAACTGGTAAAGCTATTAAATGCAGAAGGAGAAGATCGTCTGCAACTCTTCCAATATGCCCAGTCAGTCAAACTGCAAACGATTGGTAACAAAGTGTATTTCCGCGGATTGGTTGAATTCTCAAATATTTGCGCGAAAGATTGCCTGTACTGCGGAATTCGGAAAAGCAACGAAAAAGTAATCCGCTACGAAGCCACCGATGAAGAAATTCTGGAAGCTTGTCGGTTTGCCTGGCTGAATCGCTATGGTTCTGTTGTGCTTCAATCGGGTGAATTGTCCTCACCAAGCTTTGTAAATCGGGTGGATTTGCTCCTCCGGAAGATCAAACAGCTATCGAACAACGAATTGGGAATTACGCTTTCGTGTGGTGAGCAAAGGCTCGAAACCTATCGTCAATGGCGCGACAGCGGAGCTCACCGATATTTACTCCGGATTGAAAGCTCGAATCCTGAATTGTACCGAAAAATTCATCCGGAGAATGATTTCCATAGTTTCGAACGTCGCCTTCAGGCATTACAAGATTTGAAAACAACCGGCTATCAGGTTGGAACCGGCGTGATGATTGGGCTCCCTTTCCAATCTACTGAAGATTTAGCCAATGACCTTTTGTTTCTGAAACAACTTGATGTAGACATGGTTGGAATGGGACCTTACATTGAGCACGAAGACACACCGCTATACAAATTCAGGAATCTATTGAAAACCAAACAAGAGCGATTCGATCTTGCACTTAAAATGGTAGCAACTCTTCGACTACTTATGCCCGACATCAATATCGCGGCTGCCACTGCATTGCAGGCTATCGATCCGGCTGGGCGTGAAAAAGCTCTAACGATCGGTGCCAATATCCTGATGCCGAACCTTACTCCCTGTGACTATCGGAAAGAATACCAACTATACGAAGACAAACCTTGCCTGGATGAAGATGCGGAATTGTGCCGAAATTGCCTGGAAGCCCGCATCGAATTGTCTGGTTGTGAAATTGGCTATAACGAATGGGGAGATTCGAAGCATTTTTTAAAGAATAAGTAGTCAGCCGTTCTGTTCTGGTATTTTTTTAGGTTGATGCAAAACCTATTAAAAAATATTTCCTACATTTAACTCACATAAACTAAATACTAAACCTACCATGAAACCTACCAGAAGAGATTTTCTTAAATCGGCATCAGTATTTTCTGCTGGTGCATTTTTCATTCCTAATCTAATAAGTTGTTCTCCTTCGAACCGTTTGAACATTGCGGTTATTGGTGTGGGCGGACAAGGAATGGCCAATTGGAGCAAGCTGATAAATCAGAAAGATCCCAAATGGAACGAGAATATTGTGGCTTTGTGCGATGTTGATGACAAGCGTGCAGCAGAAGCTTTTCGGGTAATGCCTAATGCCAAACGTTTCAAAGATTACAGAGTCATGTTTGATCAGATGCATAAAGAAATTGATGCTGTGATGGTTTGTACTCCTGACCATTCTCATTTTCCGGCAGCAATGGCAGCAATGCAATTGGGAAAACACGTGATCGTTGAAAAACCATTGGCTCACAACATCTGGCAATTGCGCACCCTTCAAAAAGCAGCAAAACAGTATGGAGTAATTACCCAAATGGCAAATCAGGGGCATGCAACTAACGGAATACGTTTGATTAAAGAATGGTATGATGCAGGATTATTGGGAAATGTAACTGAAGTTATTGCGTGGTTCGATGGACCGGATTTTGGTCCCGGAAAATATTTTAATAAACCTGAAAGTTTTCCTCCTGCAGAACAGTCTGTTCCTGATTATGTTGACTGGAATTTGTGGGTGGGGCCAGCAGCCGTCCGCCCATACAACGGGATTTACGCACCAAAAACATGGCGTAGCTGGTTCGATTTTGGAAATGGTGAATTGGGCGACTGGTGTTGTCATACGCTTGATGCGCCTTTCTGGTCGCTCGACTTAGGCATGCCCAATGTTGTTGAAACAGAATTTAAATCTCCGGTTCCCGACACTGGTTTTGTTTCTGATCAGGCCATTATTCGCTGGGATTTCCCGGCTCGTGGGAACAAAACTCCGGTAACCATGCGTTGGTACGAAGGTAAACTGAAACCAGAGAACCGTCCGGAGTGGAACATGGAAAAATTGCCCGGAAGCGGCATGATTATGGTTGGCGACAAACAGTGCCTGATGACTGGCGGACGCCCCAATGAACCACGACTTTTAATGAAAGATGATGAATGGAAAGAATTCCTGAAAAATCCGCCAGCCCAAACGATTCCCCGTACATTTGACGAAAACCCACAACGTGAATGGGTTGAAGCCATAAAAAACAATACGGTTTGCGGATCTAATTTCGATTATGCTACCAAATTAGTTGAGATGTCACTTACCGGAGTTTTAGCTCAGCGCTTCAATACCCGTATCGAATATGATGCCGTGAATATGAAAGTGACCAATCATCCGGAACTGGATGCCTACATTAAGGAACCCATGAGAGAAGGGTTTTCATATGGAGAGAACCTTTGATAGATTCAGCTATCGGGCACAACAAAAAGGCCTGTCAGTTTTAGATGCTGACAGGCCTTTTCAATAATACGTTCTGGTTTCTTTTATTTATCGAAGCGGATACCTAAAGTAAAGCCGATCCAACCTTTTGCAGTATGATTATCGCCAACATGCGAGTACATATCATATGGAGAGAAAGTACTTTCAAACGTGTGACCAAAGCTCTGTTTGTTTTCAGCAATATTTAAATTTAGGCTTGGGCCACCAAAAATGCTAATCTTTTCACCCAAACGTTTGCTATATAGTATTCTGACTTGCTGGAAGTTGTTGTAATTATCTGTCCAGATCTCGTTTTCGTTGACATGAAAAATCATGTATTCGAGATTCATTGAGTGATCCTCAGTCTTCATCAGGTGAGTTCCAACTCCTGCCCCAAAAGCCCATTTGTAGTTTTCGGCTAAAAATTGTGTTCCTACACTAAAAATACCATACACCGGTTTAATTCCAACCTTTGCAGTTGCCTGAAGATTCAAACCTTCGCTAACCGACATTTCGAATGCTTTGTACAGACTTTTATTGTCTTGTGTTGTTGATTGTGCCCAGCTGTAACTTGTGATCATACAAGCGAGCATTAAAACTGAAATTTGTTTCATTGTTTTCATGACTATATTCATTTACGTTTAATGACTTACTAGAAATTTGATGATGCAATTCTAAGTATTTTCTGAAAAATAGGAGCAATGTTTTGTCATGTTTTTCGAATTATAGACGTAAATGTTCCATTAAATTAACATTGAAATAAAAACAAGGATAAAAAGCAAGATTTACCAAACGGAAAGACATGACAATGCTTTTGATATCAGACGATTCAAATAGATCTTATTCTATAAACAATTGGTAAATTGTCAAACTATCCGTTGACCATGAAGTTCGCAAACTCCGGTAAATTTGGCAATCAGTTTCCTATTATCCGGAAGGACTTTCCCGGCGGCAACGATTTTAATCCGTCGATTCGGTAAATCCTGCATTTTCTTCAATATATCGCATCCATTCCATGCGGTATCCATTCCTCCTGAAGTCAGCACACGTGTAATTCCGTCTATGGCATTTAATTCACGAAATGAGTTCAGAATATCATTGGAATAGTCAATGGCTTTATGAAATGTTACGTCCATAGGAAAGGCCAGTCTGGCAAGGCGACTGGTATTTACCACATCAATGGTTCCGTTTTCAGATAGCGCACCAAACACAACACCGGCAACACCTGATCGCTTAAAAAATTCAATCTCTGATTCCATTTGCAGAAGTTCGGCTTCAGAATATACAAAATCGCCTCCACGAGGACGAACCATGGCCATAACCGGAATCGATAAATTCTGTATACACAACATTGTTAATTCAGGCGATGGAGTTAATCCGTCCTGATCGAGTGCAGAACAAAGTTCAATTCGATTCGCTCCACGTTTTTCCGCCGCCATTGCATCTTCAAGCGTTTCGACACAAGCTTCAAAAATCAGGGAATTGTTCATACTAAAAAAGTGTTCGTTTGGATGGATTGTGTTTCATTTCTAACTCCAGCAATATCT
>JBBQXI010000274.1:0-5848 GCA_038209805.1 Bacteroidales bacterium
AGGTCCAAGGATATTGAAATACTTGCAGCCATTCGACCAGAAAGGAAGAAACACTGGCTGTTCCTCAATGACTTTAAACGAAGAATTCTTCAATAGATTAAAAGTCATATCAATGTCATCAACATCAAAAGTGATATGATCAATGTGCCCATCCTTTCGTTCTCTGATTTCTTTGAGTTCTTTATCAGGAAGTTGGTACAATTCAAGGATTAGATCCTTATTTTTTAACATGATGCAAGTGCCAGATTCTCCTTCTTCATCAAAGGTTGATTGCATGACCTTGTTAAAACCCAATCGTTTATAAAAAGCTTCTGAAACTACAACATCTGAGACTGGAATGCCGATATGCTGCAAGTGGTTTATTAAGTCTTGTAATTGTTTTTCCATGTCTCAATATTTAAGTTTAGTAAAGGAACAATTGGTGTCACTTTATTCGATAGCAAATTTCGGTTAAATTAGGTCAAAAAGCTATTATTGATGCTTGTTTTTGTAAGGCAACAATATAAATAGATTAATCTTTAATGACTTTGATATGCTTGTTTTTTTATCTTTACGAAACAAAAGATTTTTCACTCTATGAAGTTAAGTATTCGAATCAGTTTGAGGTTTGCTTTATTATCGGTTTTATTTCTGAATCTATTTAATGAAGCGGAGATATTTGGAATTGAACCTGATGGTAAATATGTTTTTAATCGGAGTAAAATACATGTCGAGGGTTTAATGTCACCATTTGAAGCAACTGTTGACATCAAAGAACAAGGCCTCCAAAAATACATTCTGAATATTTACCTTCACTCTGCATTTGCTGCTGCTCCGCCCTCGTTTAATCTGTCGGTTAAATTTCCGAAAGATAAAATCAATCAAATATGGAATTCTAAAACATGGTCAAATAAATCATTTTTTACAATTCCATCCTATGATCGGGCAGCCGCTAATTTTTCTATTATTTCAGGTCTTACAATAAACGACCACAACCAGATTACAGTTACTTGCAAAGACGCCTATAAAGCAAAATTTGTGAGTTCAAACATCAAAGAAGAGGGCGATTCGATTGTGTTTAGTCTTGGATTTTTTGAAGACAATCCCCCTCTTTCCAATTTGCAGGATTATCAGGCCGAAGTTTGGGTCGATTTCAGGAGTATTCATTTTTCAAAGGCAATTTATGATGCATCATCCTGGTTTTTGGACGACGAATTTAAAAAGGGTGTTGCTACTGCCGATACCACAAATGTTCCTGTGTTTTCGACTTGGTATCCCATGCATCGAAATATTCCACTCGAAAATATTACCAGAGATTTGGATTCGTTGAAGACCTTTAATTTTAAGTCAGTTTTAGTGGATGACGGATGGCAGAGTTTAGTTCAGATGAAAATTGACACTGCATACTCCTACGATGAGAATAGCTTCAAAACAATGAGTTTGTTTAAGAAGAAATGTTCTGATATGGGGCTTCCTTTATATCTGTGGTATTCCATTCCTTTTATTGGTGGTAATCCGGTTATTCTAAAGAAGTTTGACGGGAAATACATACGTTACAGAGCTCCTCGCCAGATGTATGTACTCGATCCAAGGTATTCAGATGTAAGGAAATATTTGGTCAGTACGTATGCAAATTTTTTATCGACATGGAATTTTGATGGTTATTGGTTTGACTTTCTAAAGGGATTTTACCCGAAAGAAGGTGCTGTAATTGATCAAGATAAAGGTCGCGATTTTGTTTCCATCGATTTAGCGGTTGATACATTATATGCCGACATGAAGACCAGACTCAATGCCATAAAACCTAATTTTTTCATGGGGCAAATATTTTCGGTTGTTGGGCCAAATCTGGTTAGTTATCAAAATTTTCTGACCGGATTTGTTGGCGTTGAAAATACTCAGGTCGTACGCGAAAAGATGGTAAATAACCGCCTACTTTATGGAAAGTTTACCCCATTTATGGAAGTCGTTGCAATTAATCAGAGGGAATCTGAGGAAGATATTGCACGTAAATTGCAATCGGTATTGTTTGGAAATCCATACCTCTCATTCTATGTAACTACTCTTCCTGAGGCTTCAAAGCAAACTATACGATTCTGGCTAGACTATTGGAAAAAGAATCATAAAGTTATTTTTGAAGGAAGCTTTGAACCGATGCAGGTTTCGAGGTTCTATCCGGGAATTAAGGTTGAGAATGAGCAGAAAATTATATACATGGTGTATGAAGATTATACGATAAATTTGCCTGTTGTTCTGAATAAGCCTATTGATGTTATTAATTCAAAAACTGCTGGAAATATTCAGTTTCTATTGAATAAGGCTGATGCCCATTATAATTACGAAATCTTCGATTGTAAAGGGGTGAGTACCGAGAAGGGGATCGTTAAATGTAAGAGCAAAAAGGCAGTTGATTTTGCTGTTCCTACAGCAGGTTTTATACGGATAACTCAGGCACAGTAACCTAACATCGCCAGAGCGCTGGTGAATGGTTTCTTAATTTAGGATTTTGGTGGTATTCAATATATGATATTCTCCTTCCTGAAAAATGTTACTACTTTTACCGACTATGACTCAGGAAAGGGAACATATTCTTTTTGCAGAAATCAGAAATGGCAGCGAGGAGGCTTTTAATAAAGCCTTTGATTTGTATTATTCCCGCCTTTGTTTTTTTTCCGATCAGATTCTTCACGATTTTGATTTATCCAGATCAATCGTACAACAGGTATTTGTTGATCTTTGGATTAAGCGCGACAGACTGCTCGTAACTTCTCTTCAGGCATACCTTTATAATTCAACTCGTAATGCTTCGCTGGACGTATTGAAACACAAAAAAGTTGAATCTCGCTATCTGTCTTCGCTTGAACAAAATGAATCAATGGTTGACTCTGATTTGATGGAAGAAGCGGAACTGGCAGAGCGGATCAATTCGGCCATACAAAACCTTCCGGAGAAATGTCGTGAGATTTTTTTATTATGCCGTTTTGAAGGTTTAAAATATGCCGAAATTGCGGATCAGATGAATATTTCGGTTAAAACTGTTGAAATGCAGATTAGTATTGCCTTGAAAAAACTTCGCAAGGATTTGTCTGATTATCAAATGATTCAGCTTTTATCTTTTTTTATTTCAAAAAAACAGCAAAGTCCTTACAGGGTAATTTAGCAGCAAATCGTCAAAGGGTTAATTAAACGAATTCCCAAATTGACGGATGCAAAACGAATACGATCAGATAGATCTCATTATAGCCAATTATCTCAGTGGTGAAGCAACTCCTGAGGAATCCGATGAATTGGCTCGTTGGATTGGAAAATCGCCAGCGAATAAAAAACTTTTCGATGAAGCTAAGCGCATTTGGGAAAAGAGTCATCCTTTTTTCTCTGCTTCTGAGATTGTTTCCGACCGCGAAAAAATTAAAGATCAAATCATTCAACAACTTTCGAAACCTGAAAAGCGAGTTGGTTTATCGGTTTGGATATACCGCGTTGCTGCAATTTTGGCCTTGCCGGTTATGTTGGGTATTGGCTGGTATTTGGGTTCTGACCGAAACAGTGCAGAAACAGCCATGTGTGAAGTTACAGCACCAAAAGGGCAGATTTCAAAATGTGTACTTGCCGATGGAACTCAGATTTGGTTAAATGCAGGAACAACCATTAAGTACGATCCGAGTTTAAAAGGTAGCTTCCGCGAAGTGAAATTGGATGGAGAAGCTTATTTCAAAGTGTCGAAAAATAAACATAAACCGTTCGTGGTAACAACTAAATATGCACAAATCAAAGTATTGGGAACTGTTTTTAATTTGAAAGCCTATTCAGGCGAGAGCAATGTTGAGACCACATTGGAAGAAGGAACTGTTGAATTTAGCCTGAATGGGAGTTCAGCTAAACCAGTTGAATTGAAACCTGGAGAACAGGTTGTTTTTAATTCCTCTGAAAATAAGTTGACTCTTGGTAAAGTAGATACTTACTTGCTCACGGCATGGAAGGATGGGAAATATGTATTTAAAGATGCCGATTTAAAAACTATTATTACAGAATTGGAGCGTTTGTATGATGTGCGAATTCATTTACAGAACGATTCTTTGATGCAGTTACACTTCAGGGGAATGTTTGAATACGAACAGAATATTTTTAGCGCACTCGAAACACTTGAGCGAACAACCAATCTGAAATACCGGATGGACGGACGCGATATATGGTTGCAATAGAAAATAGTTCAACGTTTCAAGTTTCATGTTCCAAGTTGTTATTCTTTGCCGTTCGCCTTTAGGCAACGGGTAATTGGAAGCAGGTTTGCCTTGTTAATGACTATAATACTAACTAAATATAAACCTATAATTGAAATGACTATGATGAAATAAATGCCTTGTCCTTTAATTTCTGTGATTCTAAACTTATGGAATAAAAAACAGGAACAGCTGCGAACTGTTCCTGTTGAAAAACGCAGAAATGCGAAAAAACGAAAATCATTTTTTTAATTTAAAAACAACCAAATTTATGAAAATTATTCGGCAATCGAATGAGGGGTCTTTGCCTTCGTTCAAAAAATTCTGGTTAATTATGAAACTTAATTTTTTTTTGATTCTTATTACAGTTCTGCAGGTCTCGGCCAGTGTTTCGGGCCAAAATACCCGCTTCGACCTGAAAATGAAGAATGCTACAATTGCCCAGGTATTTGATGAAATTGAACGGCAATCGGAAGTGTATTTTTTTTACAACAAAAGTCAGATTGATGAAAGCAGAACCATCAGTGTTGACTACCGAAACAAAACCATTGACGAAATTCTGAAAGCGATGGTTTCTGAGTTAAACCTGACGTATGAATTAGCAGGTAAAAATATCATTGTAAAAGCGATAAATCCTACAGGTAATGTGAATCAACAATCAGGAGCGAAGGTAAAAGGAACAGTAAAAAGTACGAGCGGTGAATCGTTGCCTGGAGTTACTGTGTTGGTTAAAGGAACCACCAATGGATCCATTACCGATGCAAACGGAACATATAATCTGACCAACGTTCCAGTTGATGGGACTCTCGTATTTTCATTCGTTGGAATGAAAAAAATCGAAATTGGCGTTGGAGGTAAGAGTACTGTTGATGCTATTTTGGAAGATGAAACCATCGGTATTGAAGAGGTGGTAGCTATTGGTTATGGTACCGTAAAAAAGAGTGACATGACTGGTTCTGTGACTTCAGTTAAGAGTGACGAAATTAAAGCATTTGCAACTTCAAACGTTATGCAGTCGCTTTCGGGTCGTGCACCGGGAGTGCAAGTTTCTCAAAATACTGGTGCACCGGGAGGATCTGTAAGTGTGCGTATTCGTGGTACAAACTCCATTCAAGGTAGTAATGAACCTTTATATGTAATTGACGGATTCCCGTTTTCAGGAAGCAATCCTACGGTTTTGAGCAACAGTGACATCGAAAGTGTTGAAATTCTTAAGGATGCTTCGGCGACAGCAATATATGGTTCACGCGGAGCCAATGGAGTGATATTGATAACAACCAAACGTGGAAAGAACGGTAAAACAACAGTCGATTTCGAATCGAGTTATGGTGTTCAAACATTACGAAAAAAACTCGATATGATGGATGCCACCGAATATGCTACTTTTTATAACGAACAGGCTGCCAATGATAAGCTTTCACCTTATTTTACTCAGGATCAGATTAATGGTTTTGGCAAAGGTTACGATTGGCAGAATTTGGTATTTCAGGCAGCTCCGATCACAAACAACAGTCTGACAATTAGTGGCGGTAACGATAAAACCAAATTTTCTGTTTCTGGAACAGTGTTCGATCAGCAAGGTATAATAACCGGAAGTAACTACAAAAAATACTCAGCCCGGGCATTTTTTAATACTGAAATTAATAAAA
>JBBQXI010000275.1:0-5847 GCA_038209805.1 Bacteroidales bacterium
AGAGCTGTAAGCGGAATTGCATAAGTTGGATCGAAAATTCCGAGTACCACATTTTGGATGGATCCGATAGAACAAATGCAGCCTTCGCGGTAAAAACCAAAATACAGCAAAGAAAATACCGAAGTCCAGAAAACACCTTTACGGGAACGCTTTTTCAAGACAAACCAGGTAACTACTGACAATACAACAAGCAACACCAACACATCGAAATATTGCAGTAGTAGAAATCTGGGTGATGGCGCAGTAGTATGTGGCTGAACGTAACCTGTATCAAATTCAGGTTTCGGAAACCGCTGTTTGGCATCGACAGCAAATGACTGAATTGCTCCGTAAAGCATCACCGAAATCAGTAGAAAATATCTTTTAAGTTGGTTCATATTTAGTTTCGTGTTCCAAGTTATTTTGTGATACGAGTTGCGGGTTGTGGGTTCAAAACATAAAACCCGCATCACGTAACTCGAAACGTATTCTTATCCTTTTTTCAATTGATCCTTATTTGTTCCACCTTTCGTAAACCCGCCTTTAATCATGTATGGTGTATCGGCCGGAACACGCTGAAAAGCATCGGCCGGGCAAACACGTGCAATGGAACAGTCGTTGCAATTTTTACAGCGATCGTGCCTTACCTGCAAATGCAGCGAACCATTTCCGAACGAAGTGCAACCAGCCACGCACTTAGCACAGCCAATGCACAGGCTTTCATCAATTACATATTCGAAATACGGTTCTTCAACATATTGGCGCTTTATGGCAGCGGTTGGACAAAGCTGATTTTCGGCAGCGGTGGTACGCGCATTCGCATCGGGTTTCAAGTAACCACCACACAAATCGCAATAGCCACACAAATCGTAGGCGTGCACACATTTAACTGCCGAAGGAGTCATCACACATTCGTCGGCACAACGTCCACATTGCACACATTTAAACGGATCGATCTGCCATACCAAATCCTTCGAAGTCGATTTCAGTAGCGAAACACCGGCTACCCCACCAAGCGAAACAGCCAGCGCCATTTGCATACCGCTTCGGAGAAACCGACGCCGTTCTATGCTTTTAGGTTCTTTTTTATCGCTCATCTTCTTTATATTGTTTTGCCTTATCCAACGAACAGGTCGTTAGTTTCTGGCATTTTTTGCAAAATTGATTATCAGCACAACCATCTAACTCAATCCTGTCTTTGGCAACCAAATAAGCTGAACCTCCAACCATCGCCGAAAGAAAAGTTAGTTGCGCTGCCTTTCTAAAAAAGTCTCTTCTAGTTGTTTCCATCTTTTTTCTTTTCAAAAATTCGTACCTGCTGACGTTCAAAATCAAGAGCAATCACTCGCTGTTGCTCATCAACAGCAATATCAGGAGCCAATGAGCCACTAAAAGCAGCTGGAGGCGCCACGATTCCAATGAACTGACCGTGCTGATCGTAAATTTTGATGCGTGGCATTCCCTTTTCGCTGGTTATAAATGAATTATCGTTCAGAATAGCGAAATGCGCCGGATTACAACAGCCACTAAAACCTTCAATCTTGAAACTTGTCACGCCCCACGATGTGCGTAGTGAACCATCCTTATTGTAATTTTCGAATGTGTGCCGTCCTGTATTTGCCGCCCACAAAATGCCGTTATCATCTGTAGCCACATCAAAATACGGACTTGGAATTACAAATCCGGGAATTCCTTTTTGCTCGTCCTTTTCCCCTATTTTCTGAACAATCTGCCCATTGGTATTGCACTGAAAAACGATCCGGTTTCCAGCATCAGCCACATATACATTTTCTCCTGAAACAGTCAGAGAAGTAAAAACAGCCCTGTCGCCAAACGAATTCCAGCGTTTTATCAATGTGCCTTTCTGATCGTACATGACCACATAATGTCGCATCCCGATCCAAATCTGCCGATTCTCGTCAACAGTTAGGCAAGTTGCAGTATCGACAATTTGCTTCTCGGAAATCTGTTTTCCTGAATAATCGAATTTCAACAAATGATTGGCAGAAGCTACAATAATTGTTGAATCGGATAACGCAATACCAGCCCAATAATGAGCTTTAACCGGGAAATGAAGTTTTTCAGTGTATAGAATTTTGGTAGAATCTACCTTTCGGAATTCGTCTACATTATATTCGTAGGGATTCTCGATATTCTTACCGGCTTTCTTCCCGATAAAATCTTTTCCAATGATGACGACAATGGCCAAAGCCAGAACGATCAATACAATATTTACGAGTTTCCGGTTCATAGCGATTAATTTACTTTTACACAGTACATCTTTTTCGCATCACGCAGCAGTAAAAATCCATCGGCCAAAGCCATTGGTGCCCATGCATCCTGTCCATCGAACAGTTTTTTCTGAGCCAGCTGAATGTACTTTTTCCCATCGGGTTTTATCATTGTCAGCGTTCCATCATCGCTTAGCACAAACATCTTATTATCAGCAATCAGGTATGGGCCCAAACCAAAACGACCATCCTTTCCTGAAGTCCAGATTACTTTGGTAACATCTGACGGATCGACACAGATCAACTGATTGCGCAGTGGCCCGGCATCTTTGGGTTCAATCGCCAGCATCTTTCCGTCCCATATAACAGGAGTTTGTTGTTCGCAGGCCATTCCGTCTTTTGGAAGATACTGTTTCAATACATCCACCTTATATTCGCCTCCTGAAGGAGTTACTTTGATCATCATACTTCCGGCGCCATAACCAGCAGTTAAAAATACCTTCCCATCCGGAAAACAAACAGGTGCCGGAGCCACTACCGCATGATTCCATGCTGTCGACTGCCAGAGAATTTTGCCCTCATCGGCACCTTCGGCTGAAACGCCGATTACAGCACCGACCGCGCTGTACACATACATTTTTTTACCATTTAGCGTCCATGGCATAATGGATGAATGCGACATTTTTATTCCACCCGGATTTGGTGTTTCCCACAAAACTTTGCCAGTTGCCATATCCACGGCAATCATCACAGAAGTTCCGCCAGGAGCCAGAATTGCCTTATTACCATCGATCAATGGGCACTGACCGGTAAACCAAAGCGGGACTTCCGTCTGGTATTGCAGAACCATGTCGAGCCCCCAAACCAGATCGCCAGTTTCACGTTTCACACACATCACATGGCAACGTGGCCCAATGGTGAGAATATAATCGGCATTAACCGCGGGAACAGTTCTCGACATTCCGTGATTGCGCTTCAGGCTAACATTGTATGAACGTCGCCAAAGTTCTTTGCCATCTTCGATTGAAAAACAACGTAAAGCATCTTCACGTTTTGCCTCATCGTAGTCCATCAGATATACTTTTCCTTCGTAAATCGCTGGTCCGGCATGGCCTTCGCCCAATTCAACCGACCATTTAATTTCAGGATCGTTGCCAGTCCAAGAGTTTTTTAAAGGCAGCGAGTTTTTTACAATATTATCAAAATCAGCACCACGAAATCGGGTCCATGTTCCTTTTAAACTGGATGTTGAAGTTCCAAAAACCTGAAAGTTTTCCCCAATTTTTACCGGAGGACCAACACTCGCCGAGTCTGCTCCACGGTTATCTGCTCCGGGAATACTTTCTGCGAACTGACTGGTCGGATCTTTTATCAACCACCAGAAAAAGAGGATAATCAAAACTGCTCCAATGCTCCACAAAATGTATTTGATATTCTTTTCCAAAATTCTTTGTTTATTATTTTCAATCTATCCGTTCACTAAAGTGAACGGCAAAAAATATCGCTTTGATCAACTTTAATTGTCATTTTTCAAATCATAAACCATCAAACTTTCGCCGTGACGAACGAACAGCTTACCATCAAAAATAGCAGGATGAGCCCAATGTGGACCTGTGCCTTTTTGTATCTTGAGCGAACTAACCAAGTCAAATTTCTCCGGATTAGGTTTTACCAACCCGATATTTCCAGATTTATCTTCATAGCAATACAGCATTCCGTCGGCTGAAATGATTGATCCTTTGGTAAACCACTTAGCTGTCCAATTAGTTTTCCCGGTCTCCCAGTTAACCGATGCCCAGTTGCCATTGGCATTGTCGATCATGGTTGAAGCATAAATATTTCCATCAACCAACACCAATCCGCCAATGTGGGTATCTAAAATATCATTTTGCCATTTCAGGCTTATTGACCGTCCATCAGGAGAAAGACTAAACATTGAACCTATCTGCTCATTACCATAAGTCACAAATATTTGGCCGTTGCTGTACAAAGGAATATTAGCTGCCTCTCCCTTTCCTTTGTTATCGCCATGATATTGACTTAAATTATGAGTCCAAAGAATTTGTCCATTGCTAACATCAATACCTACCAAATCTTCTGAAGTCTGAACGAGAGCAATACGAAGTCCGCTTCGTTCAATAAGAGATGCAGAGGCATAAGCTTTCTCGCCACCAACGCTTTTCGATTTCCATATTAGCTCGCCATTTCGTTTATCCAGAGCAACCATTGTTGTTTCGTCGCCACCAGTTACATACAAAACTTTATTGTCGGTAAGCAATGGTGAGTCAACCACACCAAACCACATATACTTACCGTTAAATTCAATGTGTGGATTTCTGGACCAAATAATCTCCCCATTTATGGCATTCATGCAAACCAGATCACCAGTTCCTCCAACCAGATAAATCCTGCTATTTTCAATGGTTGGCGTACAACGTGAGCCAGAATAGGTTCGAATCCATGCCCGGCTATAATCCTTTTTCCAAATCAATTTTCCGTTCAGGTTTATTGCTGAAATAAAATTTATACTGTCGTGTGTACCTGTCACGTAAATAACATCATGATATACAACTGGAGATGAATACCCCTCACCCAGTCCATCAATTTCCAGAATAATTTCGGGACCTCGTTCTGGCCATACAGTTAAAAGCCCTTTATCCGGATAAATACCTGTTCTGTTTAACCCCCGCCATTCAACCAAATCCTGAGAAAACAGGCTTCCCGAAAAAAGGCAAGTCATTAAAAAAATACTTAGCAAATGCTTCATTTTCGTTCAGGCTTAATTTTGTATGTTGTAAACCATCAGACTTTCGCCATGACGAACGAACAGTTTTCCATCGAAGATTGCAGGATGAGCCCAATGCGGACCTTCTCCTTTTGTGATCTTAAATGAGCTGATGATATCGAACTTTCCAGGATTTGGCATGACCAGTGCCAGATTCCCAGATTTTTCTTCGTAGCAATATAAAAGTCCGTCGGCTGAAATGATTGAGCCTTTATTGAACCACTTCGTTTCGTACATGGTTTTTCCGGTATTCCAATCTGCACAAATCCAATTTCCGGTTGTATTGGTTATCCAATTTGAGCCAAAAACACAATTCCCAACTTTTACTACTCCACCAATGTGATTGTCAAAATCGGGATTGACCCATTTAACCGAAACAGATCGTCCATCGTCAGCAAGAGTCAACATGATTGCAGGATGATCGTAACCGCTCGTCAAAAAGATTTCGTTATCAAAATAAAGCGGTGTGTTGGTATTAGCGCCCTTACCCGTTTCGCCCGGGTGATACTTTACTAAATTGAAAGACCAGACGATCACTCCATTTTCAATGTTTATAGCCATCAAATCGTTGGCAGTTTGAGCCAACAAGAGTTTCAATCCGGCTTTTTCGATGATAACAGAAGAGGCATAGGCACGAAGTCCGCCTAAACTTTTGGTTTCCCAAAGCAGTTTCCCATTCGCTTTATTTAGCGCTATTACAGAAGTTTCTTCACCTCCAGTGACATAAAACACAGCTTTATCTGAAACTGCGACCGATTCAGAAATGCCCCAACGGTGCGGTTCACCCTTATAAATGGTTTGTGCATCAACCGTCCAAAGTAATTTTCCGGAAAGAGCATCAACACTAACCAC
>JBBQXI010000276.1:0-5807 GCA_038209805.1 Bacteroidales bacterium
TATTGAAATGACCCCCAGAAATGTTTTAACCTCTGATGTTTTATCCCATGCATTGAAAACATTACATCAATCTGACGCGATGGCAGTTCTTGTCTCTGCAATGAAGTTTCAGTGTTCTGAGATGCTATCTTTTTTTGTGCAATTGAACCTCAGTCTGTTATAATGGAAGTCTAGTGTTCTGCAGTGGATGTTCATTGTTCTGCAATGAAATCTTTTTTAGTACAATGGAGTTTCGACCTCGTACAATGTGATCTTCCCTAATATAGCTTGACAGGATTTTTATATTTACCAGCGATTTATTAAATTTGAGAATCAGGACTGAATCGTATCTCCGTCTCAAAAAATGTAAATCATGATGAATTTTGATCATTTCATATATAACAAAGCGGCGCTTCCCAGCGATGAGAATGAAAAAAGAGAGTTTTTTGAACAATTGGAACAACAGTTCTGCGAAGAACTAAAAAACTCGGAAACCGCACAGGAATATTTTAAAAACTATAGCCCTTATAGTGTCGAAAGCTTTATCAAGTTTTACGCTTCAAAAAAAGCAATGCTTTCACAATACTACCAGTTTTATGCAGATACATACCATGAAAAAGAAAATTTGGAACTGCATTTTCAGAAAAAAGCTGAGGATATGTTTTGTCTTATTCTTCAGAAAAAATTATTCAACCTGCAACTTCAATGGAGAGCGGGTCAACTCGATATTGACTGGATAGACACTTGTTACGACTTTCAGTTTTGGGAAGATCACATTCTCTCCTGTCCCTTTATTCCAGCTGTTTCGAAATATGAAATAGATGTGATGAAAGAATATCTATTAAGATTTGAGGAAAATGACGATGCTAAGCATCATTACAACAGATGGCAGGATTACGATTCAATAACAAAAAAAGAAGAGAATGGACTGATGGATGATTTTCCGGATTGGTATGAATTTTACGACTCGAGGATGGGAACCGGTATGCTTTTACTTTTACCAAACCACAAAGGCACAAAAGAGAACTTCTATTTTGACCTTTTCCACGAAGATTCCAATAAGAATAATCCTCCTATAACTTATCCTCCGTCAGCGCCATATCTTGCCGGATTTATGCAGGAATTGCTCGATTTCTCGAAGTTTTTTGAAAAAGATAAATACTTTATTACCCTCTTTAAATACTACAAATACCATCAGGATAAGGAAAGCCGGGATCCGAATTATGACGATGTTGTTGAAGCAATTCAATTATTGTTTGAGGCCGACAGACCGGTTTATTGCCATAACCATCTGACTTGGGACAAGGCGATTGTAGCAGCAGCAAAAGAATATAAGAATACAAAAATTGTAGAAATGCTCGACTTTGTTTTTGAAGAATACCTGATGATGAAAGAACTGGGTTTTTCAAAAGATAGGTCATTGGAGGAAATAAAAGAAGAATATAACAAGGACAACATCGCACAACTTTTTCGCAAACACATTTTGAAAGGAAGAGTTCTGAATGGCGAACCCGAAGATTTTAATTATTGACCGGATTGAAGGTTACATCATGACCAATACTGAAAATTGGGGCAAGGATAAATTTTACATTTAATGAGTGGGCAGCAGCTCCTTCGCCAAAAGAATCAGAACAGTTTCGGAAACTGAACAGTCACTTCCGGAGAACTCGACCCCACGTGGCAGTATATCAAAGAACGAGTTAGACAGGTGATCGAAAGTTTTGAAGCGGAATAAACAATAGATACTTCCGAAATACGCATTAGGTCGGATTTCATTCCAAAAGTGAAGCTCTGACTTGCTATTTAGAAAACTTAACAACCCTTCGTAAACAAAGCTCCCTATTCATCGGTTTCAGGATAAAAAGCATGCCGGTTTAATCACTTAATTTCAATCAAGATGAAAAAATTTTTAAGAGAGGCAAATGTTGAAACTCCTTACCGCAAGATATTTTACCCCGGGTGTAAATACATTGACCCATTAACCTGAAAAGAAATCGGTAAAGATTTGGCTATTCAAATAAAATACAAACAATCAAAATCATAAATAAAATGGCATCACAAGATTTCACAACTACTATTTTAGTAACCCAATCACCGAAAGAAGTTTTCATTGCAATCAACAATGTTCGTGGATGGTGGAGTGAAAACATTGACGGCAATACCGATAAATTGGATGCTGAATTTCTATATCATTACAAAGATGTTCATATCTGCAAAATGAAAATCGTGGAG
This sequence comes from Bacteroidales bacterium, assembly GCA_038209805.1. GTDB lineage: Bacteria > Bacteroidota > Bacteroidia > Bacteroidales > Prolixibacteraceae > Aquipluma. Next base: position 2,212 of record JBBQXI010000276.1, read on the forward strand.
TTTATTCCCGACAAAAAAGTGGTTTGGCTTGTTTTGGAGAATCAATTCAATTTCACAAAAGACCAAAGCGAATGGAAAGGCAATAAAATAGTTTTTGAAATTTTCGGAAAGGACAATCAGACACAACTTCAATTCACACATTTGGGTTTAACATCTGACTATGAGTGTTACAATGTTTGCCACGACGCATGGTCAAGTTACATTCAGGGCAGTTTAAAGGATTTAATATCAACAGGAAAGGGAAAACCTAACACGAAAGAAAACGATTCACTCAATAAGGAACTAATTGAAAAATGGGGACTCCAAAAAAAATAAATTATGAGCAAACAAAATTTTAATGATTACACATTCAGTATGGAATCATCCGACACTCCAACAAACATTTTTGCAAGACTGCTCGATGTTCGCAGTTGGTGGTCGGGATTATTTTCAGAAACAATTGAAGGCGACACAAACAAACTCAATGATGAGTTTACTTTTAGCGCCGGAGGTGGAGTACATTATTCTAACCAAAAATTAGTAGAGCTTATCCCCGACAAAAAGATTGTATGGCTTGTTACAGACAGTAACCTTAACTTTCTTGAAAAACCCAACGAATGGACTGGAACAAAAATTTGTTTTGAAATTTCGAAGCTAGGGGGAAAAACCCAAATCACTTTCACTCATCAAGGCTTAGTTCCCAAAATTGAATGTTATAATAGCTGTGCAGATGCATGGACACAGTATCTGGAAAACCTTGCTGAAAAGCTTAGGTAAACTCAACAGCCACAAAAAAAGACCGAGTTCCCCATCCCGCGAGTATATTCTCAAAGGCATAGCCACACACCATCAGGTGTACCGAAATACGCTCCTGACCATCGCATTCTCTCAGGCACATACACTGAGGTTTATAACAAAATCTGGTTATCATACTTATTTAGGGCTACTCTCCAAAAGTGAAGCTCTGACTTGCTATTTAGAAAACTTAACAACCCTTCGTAAACAAAGCTCCCTATTCATCGGTTTCAGGATAAAATGTATTCCGGCATAATCCTAAAATTAAATCACAATGAAGAAACTTATTATCCTTTCGGTTTGTATGACACTCATTCAATCAATTTCAGCACAGTCGCTTAAAGCAGTAAAATATGCCGATGGCGCACAGGAACTCAATGGTCTGGTAACTTCCAATTCGGGGGAGAACCTTCCCGGAGTATTGATCCTTCCTGCATGGATGGGCATCGACGATGAGGCCAAAACCGCGGCTCTCGAGCTCGAAAAACAGGGTTACATTGCTTTTGTTGCAGATATTTACGGCAAGGGAAACATCCCCACCGATTTTGCAAGTGCAGGCAAAGTTGCCGGTCAGTTTAAAAGCGACTACAATCTTTACCAAAAGCGGATTTCGCTAGCGTTGGAGCAACTTAAAAAAGCAGGTGCACAAAGCAGTAGAATTGCCGTGATTGGCTATTGCTTTGGCGGAACCGGCGCACTGGAAACCGCCCGTGCCGGCTTTAATGTTACCGGTGTGGTGTCTATCCACGGTGGGCTCGGAAAAGCTGCCGACCGGCCAAACGTACCGATTAAAACCAAAGTTCTGGTTGAAAATCCGGCCGAAGATAAAGGAGTAACCAAAGAGATTTACGACCAACTGGTTCAGGAAATGAAAGATGGAAAGGCCGACTGGCAAATTATTACCTACGCCAATTGCGGCCACACGTTTACCAACCCAACTTCGCAGGAATATAACGAAGTGATGGCCAAACGCGCATGGAACCATACGCTGGGGTTTCTGGCTGAATTGTTAAAATAGCTGGTCAAAATTGTTTCTGACCAAATAAAAAGAATTATGAAAAAAGTAAAAATTAACAACACCGATTTGGAAGTTGCTCCGATTAATTTTGGGGGAAATGTTTTCGGATGGACACTGGATGAAAAGCAATCGTTCGAAATTTTGGATGCTTTTTCCGGTGCCGGTTTTAACTTTATCGACACAGCAAATACTTATTCGTGGTGGGTAAACGGTGTTGGAGGCCAGTCAGAAACGATTATAGGCAATTGGATGAAAGCTCGCGGAAATCGCAATAAAATGGTGATTGCAACTAAGGTGGGTTCTCAAACCAAAGAACATCCGGTCGACATCAGCAAAAAGCAAATCCTGAAATGTGTTGACGAATCACTTCAACGACTACAAGTTGATTGTATTGATTTGTATTACACCCATTTCGACGACGAAAAAACGCCTGTTGAAGAAACGATGTCGGCTTACGACGAAATTATCAAGACTGGGAAAGTGCGTTATATTGCTGCATCCAATTTAACGCCTGCTCGTCTTGTTGAGTCGTTTGAAGTTTCTGAAAAGAATGGTTTCCCGAAATATGTGGCTTTGCAGCCGCACTACAATTTGGTTGAGCGCACCAAATATGAAACCGACTATTTGCCGTTGGTTGAGAAATACGGACTGAGTGTTTTTCCGTATTTTTCGCTTGCCGCCGGTTTTCTGACTGGGAAATATCATACGGCAGCAGATCTAGGCAAAAGTGTTCGCGGAGCAGGCGTTGAGAAATATTTGAATGAAAAAGGACTTGGAGTATTGGCAGCTTTGGATCAATTGGCCGAAAAGTACAACACCAAACAAGCCACTATAGCGTTGGCGTGGTTAATGGCACAGCCGCACATTGGCGCTCCCATTGTGAGTGCTACCAGCCAAAGTCAGTTACAAACCTTATTCGATGCGCCAACTTTGAAACTCGATGCTGAAGATATAGCGCTGCTGGATAAAACAAGTAAATAAAAATTTGTCTGTTGCTTTTTAGTAAGGGTTTCACTCAAAGTGAAGCCCTTACTTGTTTTTAGCCATTTAACAACCAGTCATTTACAGATCAACATTTTTATGAAAACTCTTCTCTGAAATTAATGTATTTTGGGGAAGAGTTTTTATATTTAGCAGAAATACAGTATGGCGAAAATCAGTACTATATGAGTTTGGTGCAATTTCCAAAGTGATTTTTGTTGCATTTTCTTATAAACTTTCGAAATACCTAAATTGAAACCTGATGAATAATGTAGAATTGATGAATTTATACTGGACAACTGCAGGTGTATTTCCAGGTCAGGGAGAAATAAGTCGGTTTGATTTCAAGGATAGGGTACAAGCTTCTGCTAAAGCTGGTTTTAAAGGTATTGGCATTTGGCATACCGACCTAGAGCATATTCTCCATTCCAGAACACTTAAAGAAATAAAACAGATTCTTGATGACAACGATATAAAAGATGTGGAGTTGGAATTTATCACCGACTGGTTTCTTGATGGCGCAAGGAAGGCAGAATCAGATAGCCGTAGGAAACGATTGTTTGAAGCTTCAGAAATTCTTCAGGCCAAGCACGTCAAAGTAGGCGACTTTTACAAGTGCGTTTGTCCTATGGAGCGTATTGTTGAGTCGTTTGCTGCCTTGTGCGCCGAAGCGGAGAAATACGGGGCGAACATCGGTTTTGAGATCATGGGTTGTGCCATGATTGACAATATCAAAGATGCGGTAACTATGGTCGAATCATCGGGAGCGAATAACGGAGGTTTAATCATCGATATTTATCAGGTTGCTAATCTGGGTATCACC
>JBBQXI010000277.1:0-5805 GCA_038209805.1 Bacteroidales bacterium
TAATAAATATATGGTCTAGGCGTTAGGAACAAAGATAATCAGCTTTTTAATTTACCCTCAATAATCTGATCTGAAAGTAGAAATATGAACTACCTATCTTTTATTATCCCATGCGCCTTTTCCTGAATTATGCCATTCAAATCAACAAGATCTGCTAATTCCAGAATCCGTTGTTCTGTCTCATCAAAGCCAATTTTAAAAATTTCATCAGCTTTTCCAAAATCGAATGTATTGAACAGTCGGGTTTGCGGAGGATCGATCACAAAGTCGCATATCGCAAGGCTTTCGTGCACATTCTTGGCAAAAATAAGCCTGAATGTACGTTCGGCAATGGATTTAAATCCGGTAATATTTTCTTCCGAGCCATTGCGATTGACGTGTACGCCAATCAGAAACCGACATTGCTTGCGGATACAATCTGCCGGAAGATTATTGAAAAGACCGCCATCAACATAGGTTGTCCCATCAATCATCTGAGGTTCAAAAATTACCGGAATGGATGCTGATGCCAATACCCATTGAAAGAGTTTCCCCGAACTTTTTGTTTCGGTAAGTCCGGAGTTTAAATTAGAAACGGTGCAGTAGAAAGGCTTTTTAAGGCTTGAAAAATCATCTTCAGGGATGTTTTTTTCAAGTATCAGGCGAGCCTTTTTAAGATCGAGTAATCCGCTGGTCGGTAATTTCCAGTTAATCATCTTATGAAGTTTACTCGATTTTACCAGATCAAGAATTTGTAAAGGTTCCATGCCTGAAGCATAAAAAACACCAACCAAAGCGCCCATGCTTGTTCCCGAAATGATTTCAGGATGAATGCCATACTTCCGGAGTGCCTCTAGTACTCCAATGTGAAGGATGCCGCGTGCACCTCCACCGCTAAGTGCAATTCCAAATTTATACGGATTTTGATTCTGGTTCATCTTCAGGTTTACAAAAAGTGATTTATTTTGATTCTAATCTAATTCTGATCTCTCAAGATACGAAACTGCATGATAGATAGTTCCTGATAAATCAAAGTAAAACTATATTGTATAAAAGTAAAGTTCAGTGCCATAGTATATGTTATATAATTTTCTGAAAAAGTTACATTATTCACACTTCTATGAAACTGGAGACTCGAATGACATTTCGAATCAGAAAATCATGGGATCCTAATTTCTTCAATCTTACCGGCAACTTCCAATCCGCCATTTCGGCCTACATCATTGAAGATTACAAGGCCTGTTTTTCGATCAATCAGGCATACTTCAATTTGGGCATTCATGCTTTCTTCAATGCGGCCATCCATCAAACCCAATATTGGCGATGCCAAGGAAGTTGCAGCCTCTCGTCTGACTAGTATTTCAAGCCTAAATTTTTTACTCTCCATCACCAATTCTACTTTTTCAGTATCGATCTTCGATTTTCGCAATGAACTTTGATTGTAAGTTGTAAATTGGATCAATCGGTCGCCAAGCCAAACACCAGCAATAAACCCCACAAACGAATAACCAAGGTATGGAATTTTAGCAACCGATACCTTGATTGATATTCCTTGCTGACTAAAGTGGTTCGATTGCATCCAGATGTATGCACTTGGAAACGATTGGCCCCAGTCTTTTTCAATGTATCCGCGTCCATTTGTAAAATCAAATTTCTCGCCTTCCACCACAAGATGGCCTGTTATGGTATGATCCATGCTTACAATTCCATGGTAACATTCCATTAGAGGTAAAAAAGTGTACGGCCCCATAATTCCGGGTGAATACCAATGATTAGGCCATGGCACCGGATTCGAAAAGTGAAGTTCGCCTTTCAATTCAGGTAAATCCAGACGAATTGAATGAAGTGAAAAATTGTTATTCTTAATGGCTATATTGAATTTATCTGCTGAAGGCGAAAACTCTTGAATGGCAAATTTATGATATCGGGCTGTTTGCTTTTTACCATCGAGCACCTGAATAAACGACTGCCCCTTTCCCCGATCGTCAATTGCAATGCCCGGAATAATTGCAAATGCGCTTGTTTCCTCTTCGTTCAACACCTTAAAATACCAACCCTCAAAATAGCTTTTTCGGCGATTCCATCCCTGAAATTGATCCGGATTGAAAATTGAACGCAACTTGTTTCTTATCATGCATCTATGCATTAACTATAATTAAGTTCTACAATTTAAGTCTTTCTTTTGGGTATCTGGTCTGCAAACAGATTATTTTTGTTAAACGAGATCATCAATCTTCACCCGGGAAACTCAAATGTATGCGGAAAGTAATAAAAAATGGTGTTTCTGGCTGAAACAACATGTTCGTTTCTTTGAAAGTTTGTAATATTGTACGCTTAAAAAATTGCCGCGAATAATACGAAAAACCAGTATTTTCAAGGGAGTTTCGTACAATAATATTCCAATTTGGCAGTTTATCCTTAAGTCAACAAATTTCAACTATTGGGCAAACACTATTTATATAGGTCTTTATTAGTTACAGTGCTTTTTTTTCTGGCCGGATGTTCGACAGAGAAAAATACCGCTGTTTCACGCGCATATCAGAATCTGACAGCACATTACAATGTATATTTCAATGGTAAGGAAAGCCTGAGAACCGGGGTTGAAAAGATCAATAACTCGATTGAAGATGACTACTCGAAAGTTCTTCCCTTGTATAAATCGAGCAACCCAACAACTGGAAAAGCGGCCAGCTCTCAAATGGATAATGCAATTCAGAAAGGCTCGAAGCTGATACAGTCGCACTCGATTACTAAAAAACCCAAACGCCGGAAACACCGGAACAAAGCATACATACAATTCGCCAGCCGCGATGAATTTAACAACTGGGTCGATGATGCTTATATCCTAATGGGTAAAGCCTATTTTTACCAACACAACTTTGCATCGGCCATCGAGAATTTCTCTTATGTAGTCCGGAAATTCCCAGATGATCCTTCGCGTTACACTGCATATGTTTGGCTGACCAGGAGCTACACCGAAATGGGAAGATATGTAGAAGCCTTTGAGATTATCCAGCAATTGCAATTAGACGAGAATTTTCCGAAAAAATTATCGGGCGAGCTGGCGGTAGCAACATCTGACTATTATGCCCGGCAACTTTCCTATGTTGAAGGAATTCCATTTCTATCGATAGCAGTAAAACAAACTCCTCAGAAATTGGAAAAATTGCGTTACAAATTCATTTTGGCGCAATGGTATCAGGAAACCGGTAACCCGGAAAAAGCATCTCAGACTTTTAGGGAAGTTGCCCGAAAGAATCCTCCTTACAAAATGGAATTCAATGCGCAGATTAGTGCTGCCGGAACATTCACTGGAACTGGTGATGTAGAAAAACTGAAAAAGGAATTGCGAAGAATGCTCCGTGATAAAAAGAATCTGGAGTTTCGTGACCAGATTTATTTCGCCATGGGAAACATCTCAATGAAAGAGGGCAAAAAAGATCAAGCTAAACTGGAATACACTAAATCGGCCTCAATGAGCAAGGATAACCTTTATCAGCGGGCTCTTTCGTGTTTGTCGCTGGCTCAAATTTATTTTGAAGAACCTGAATATAAAAAGGCACAAGCTTATTACGACAGTGCCATGGTTGTTATTGACGAAAAATATCCGAATTACAAACAAATTTCCGACCGCCACAAAAGTCTGACGAGGTTAACTGACAACATTTATGCTGTTGAGCGCGAAGACAGTCTGCAGCGCATCGCTCAAATGGACGAGCCATCCAGAAACAAATTAATTGACAAGTGGATTGCTGAAGTTGCTGAAAAAGAAGCAAAGGCAAAGCTTGCCGAATCAACCCAAATGATGGACCGTGGTTATTTCAGGCAAAACGAAAGCAGGTTTGGGTTAAGTCAGCAACAACAAAGTGCAGGATGGTATTTTTACAGTCCGACAACCGTTGCCTACGGAAAAGTTGAATTTGAACGACTTTGGGGAAAACGCAAACTTGAAGATGGATGGAGACGCGCTGATAAGCGTACTTTTGCTGATGAACTGGCAGAACAGGCGCAAGATTCGCTTCTGACCGATGAAGGACAAACCAAAAAGATAAAAGATCCGAAAAGCCGGGAATATTATACTCAGGACCTGCCGGTGAACGATTCGCTGATGAAAGTTTCGCATACTAAAATCAGGAATGCCTTATTCAATGAAGGACGCATCTTCAAGACAGACTTTTCAGACTTTCCCCGATCAATCGAATCGTTTGAAGATCTGAATAAAAGATACCCCGAGAATTTATTTGCCCTTTCGTCATGGTTCGAGTTATGGGATTTATACACCAAACAGGCCAATCAGGAAAAAGCTGGTTATTACAAAAACCTGATTACTTCTAAATTTCCGGATTCGAAATATGCCAAATACCTGCTGAATCCCAACTATTTCATCGAGCTCGAAGCAAAGTCTGATAGCATGAACCGACTTTATCAGCAAGCTTTCGTGAAATTTAAAGAAGGCCAATATACTGAGGCCGGCAAGATTACCGATCAGATTATGCCATTAAATCCTGACAGTTTACTTATCCCCAAAATAAAATTCATCAAAACTGTTGCTGACGGAACGGCATCGACCAGAGATGTTTTTGGCAAAATGCTGGCCGAATACATAACTGCCTATCCGAAAGCAGAGCCAAAGCCTTTGGCCGAAAAAATCCTGAAATTGATTCAGGATAGTACGCTGGTTGATTACCAGAAACTGGTTGCATCGGGTTACCTGAGCGACAAAATCAACAACACTGAGCTGTTGTCGGCAAACCCAAAAGGTACTGATGAATTTGGCGGCAAATTCTCGTACGACGAAGATTTATTGCACTATTTTGTGATTGCTTACCCCACAAATTCCAAAGTTGACCTGAACCGCTTGAAATTTGATTTGGCCAATTACAACATCGATCATTACACCAAAATTGATTTTGATATTGAAACTCAAAATCTGAATAACAACAATACGCTCTTGCTTGTACGATCGCTAAACGATAAAGAGCAAGGATTAATCTATTTCAGATCGATCATCAAAAAAAGAGAGGTTTTCGAAGCGCTTAAAAACATCAAATACGTTAATTTCATTGCTTCTTCGACCAATTTTAGGGAGATTACAGCCGACAAAGATTACGCTGAATATCTGAAATTCTTCATTAAAAATTACAGTCAGTTTATCACTGGCGATTTCTCAGGCGAACTTCTTCCTGAACCAGAAGAATTACTGGCAAAAGCACGGCAAGAGGAAGAAATGCTGAAAGAAAAAGGAAGCTTTGTTTCCGTGGCTCCAACCGGCTCGGGTCTCAATATTTATTCGGATGTGGAATCGGGTTCGCAGAATTTTGTAGTTGCTGTAAACGATACAAAAGCAAGTCTGAAACAGGCGATTGCCGCATTCAATACGCATAACCGAGACCAGTTCCGGCAGGCCGATCTTTCGATCCGGCAAAGTCAGGTTGCCGATTATCAATTGATGATTGTTGGCAAGTTTAAAACCAAAAATGAAGCAATCAACTATTTTACGAACTCGGTTGCCAACCGAAAACTCTTCAGGAGTCTTGACACGCTGGGCTATCGTAATTTCATTATTACTGATGCCAACCTGAAAAAGTTGACAGAGACGAAAAAGATTGCTGAGTATCTGAACTTCTTCAAAGTTAAATACATTGATTCCGGAGCCGGCTCAAATAAACAATCGGAAGCGAAACCTGCTTACAACGGACCTTTCAGTCCTAAGACCGATGGGATACAGTCCTTTGTTCTGATCATTCCAAAGGAAGAAACTAAACCTGATGCGCTAGTTGAAGCTATCCGGCAGTTTAATCAGAAAAATTACGGATCACAATCGCT
>JBBQXI010000278.1:0-5762 GCA_038209805.1 Bacteroidales bacterium
ATTAAAAACTGGGGAGATTCGAAAATATTCTACCTGACTACATACATTGGCGATCACGACAAATCCGTTGGAAGAGGAAAAAGATGGATGGCTCTCAGCATTCTGGCATTTATGATTGCAGGCGCAACAGCTACGGATTACTTGCCAAAATTTGAAAATGTAAAAGCAGATATGTTCTTTTTCTCGGCTGTTGCCGCTATGCTGATGGTCTGGTTAAAAATTGTTCCGCATCAGAAATATACCAAAGCCATCAGTTGGGATTTGCTTATTACAATTGCCTGTTCATTTGGAATCAGCAAAGCCATGCAAAACTCCGGACTTGCCGGTGGAATCGCCCATACGGCAATCGATTTTGCAAAAAACTGGGGGCCAATTGGGGTGCTGGCATGTATTTATCTTATAACCAATATTTTTACTGAATTAATCACCAATAATGCCGCTGCTGCCATTTCCTTTCCGATTGCAATGGCTGCAGCCACACAACTTGGCGTTAGTCCAAAACCATTCTTTGTTGCCATTTGCATCGCGGCTTCTATGAGTTTCTCAACTCCAATTGGCTACCAAACAAACCTGATTGTTCAGGGTATCGGAAATTACAAATTCAAAGATTTTGTAAAAGTCGGACTACCGTTTAACCTCATCGCTTTTCTGATTTCAATTTCCCTGATTCCATTTTTCTGGAAATTTTAGCCATCGTGAATTAACTGATAGTTAAAATCGTTGTTATATTTTGCCACTAAGTATCAATACCAATCAATAGAAGAGTTATAAGTATTATTTTAGCACCCTTGAAATTAAAAAGTAAATACAACATATGACAGAATACAGTCTTTCGCATCTCAAAGAACTGGAGGCCGAAGCTATCCACATTATTCGTGAAGTGGCCGCTGAATTTGAGAATCCGGTGATGCTTTATTCCATCGGAAAAGATTCGTCCGTAATGGTTCGTTTGGCCGAAAAAGCCTTTTACCCTGGAAAAGTTCCATTTCCGCTCATGCACATCGATTCGAAATGGAAGTTTAAGGAAATGGTTGAATTCCGCGACAATTATGCCAAAGAAAACGGATGGAACCTGATTGTTCATTACAATAAAGCAGCTTTCGAAGCCGGTGTTGGCCCGTTTACCCACGGAAGTAAAGTGCATACCGATGTGATGAAAACTCAGGCTTTGCTCGAAGGATTAAGTCTTTACAAATTTGATGCTGCATTTGGCGGCGCTCGTCGCGACGAAGAGAAATCGCGCGCCAAAGAACGAATCTTTTCGTTCCGCGATAAATTTCATCAATGGGATCCCAAAAATCAACGTCCTGAACTGTGGGACATCTACAATGCGCGTGTTCACAAAGGCGAATCCATTCGTGTATTTCCAATCTCAAACTGGACAGAATTGGATATCTGGCAATACATCCGTCTGGAAAAAATACCAATTGTGCCGCTTTATTTTGCAAAAGAACGTCCGGTGGTGAATCAGGATGGTAACTTGATTATGGTTGACGACGACCGGATGCCGAAAGAAATAGCCGAAAAAGCCGAGATGAAAATGGTTCGTTTCCGCACCTTGGGTTGCTACCCATTAACGGGAGCTGTTGAATCGGAAGCTGATACGATTGAAAAAATTGTAGAAGAGATGATGACTGTTACAGTATCAGAACGCACCACTCGTGTAATCGACTTCGATCAGGACGGATCAATGGAACAGAAAAAGAGAGAAGGGTATTTTTAGCAAATAGCCCCCTCCAAACCTCCCCCAAAGGGTGAGGCTTAAAAATCAACACATAAAGTATATTGCTATGACTGAAAAGAATCAAAATATATCTACTGAAAATTCACCTTTTGGTGAAGCCCGGGGAACACTTGACATCAACGCCTACCTCGATCAGGACGAAAAAAAAGATTTGCTTCGCTTGTTAACTGCCGGTTCGGTTGACGATGGGAAATCGACACTGATTGGCCGTTTGCTGTTCGACAGTAAGAAAATCTACGAAGATCAGCTTTCGGCGCTCGAACGCGACAGTAAACGCGTAGGACATGCCGGTGAGGAAATCGACTACGCCCTCCTACTCGATGGCTTAAAAGCCGAACGCGAACAGGGAATCACCATCGATGTGGCTTACCGCTATTTCTCGACCAACAAGCGTAAGTTCATTATTGCCGATACACCCGGACATACGCAATATACCCGAAACATGGTTACCGGTGCATCAACCGCCAATCTGGCCATTATCCTGATTGACGCTACCAAAGGGGTGATCACGCAAACGCGTCGCCATACATTTCTGGTTTCGTTGCTGGGCATCAAACACGTAGTTTTGGCCGTCAACAAAATGGATCTGGTGAACTACGATCAGAAAGTGTTCGACGAAATTGTGGCCGAATACAAATCGTTCATCACGCAACTCGATGTTCCGGACGTGAATTTCATTCCACTTTCGGCATTGAAAGGCGAAAACGTGGTGGAGTCAACCACCCACATGAAATGGTACCACGGCCCAAGCATGTTGGAATTCCTCGAATCGGTGCACATCAGCAGCGACCGTAACTTCGACGACATGCGTTTTCCGGTTCAATACGTACTTCGTCCCGACCTCGATTTTCGCGGATTTTCAGCTCGTGTGGCTTCAGGAATTATCCGCAAAGGCGAAGAAATTATGGTTTTGCCATCTCGCAAAACATCAAGGATAAAAGAAATAATAACCTACGACGGAAACCTCGACGAAGCTTTTCCGCCGCAGTCGGTTACCATTACGCTGGAAGACGAAATTGATATTTCGCGTGGCGATATGATTGTTTATCCGGATAATTTGCCTCGTGTGGAGCGCCATTTCGAATCGATGTTGGTTTGGATGGACGAAAAACCGATGGATTCGAATGTGCAGCTTTTCATTAAACATGCCAACAATACCACCCGCGTAAAATTCGATCAGATAAAATATAAAGTGGATGTCAACACGCTTCAGAAATCGGCCATCGATCATTTTGAGCTGAACGAAATCGGGCGAGTAGTAATGACTACCAACAAAGCCATCTTCTTCGATCCGTATAAGAAAAACCGCAGTACCGGCTCGTTTATCCTGATCGACCCGATTACGAACAACACGGTAGCTGTTGGGATGATTATTGATAAGCTCAATGCTGAAGATCTTCCGTCGAAAATTGTGGATGAAAAAACACTGGAGACCAACAAAAGCAGGATTGCCAAAGGCGAATGCCTAATTCCGGAAGGACAACGCGAAAAGCGATACAACCAGAAAGGCACCACGCTTTGGGTAACCGGATTGCATGGTTCGGGCAAAAACGAACTGGCCTTTACGCTCGAAAAAGAGCTGTTTGATGCCGGAGCAACTGTTGTTTTACTCGATGGAAGTTCAATCCGTTTGGGACTTTCGAATGAGCTGGATTATTCGCCTGCCGACCGTGCCGAACATTTGCGCCGCGTGGCTCACATCAGCAAGTTGCTGAACGATCAGGGAATCATCACCATCTGCTCATTCATTTCGCCTGACGAAAGTATCCGCAAGCAAGTGGTTCAAATCATTGGCGAATATCGATTTAAGCTGATTCATATGGATGCCGATTTAGAATTCTGCAAGAAAAATAAACCGGAATTGTACCAAAAATTTGAAGAAGGATTGGTTGCTAATTTACCGGGCGCCGATTTACAATATTCGGTACCTGAAAATCCGACACTCGTTTTGAAGCCTGAGAACCGGGCTACGAATACGAAAACCATCCTGGAATACCTGGCCGATCATAAGATCTTCCCGATTGTTTAATTCGTCATTGGAAATAAGTCAATAGACAAAAGACCCGAAAACAGGTCTTTTGTCTATTTCGGAATTAAGGTTTAATCACTTCCAGCGCTTCCTTGACATGCTTTTCAGGCGACAACTGCGATTTAAATTCGCGGATTAATCGGCCTTCAGGATCGAAAACATAGGTAACCCTGCCGGGAAGCAAACCAAACAAATCGGAGGGAACGCCGAGCAGTTTACGTAACTCGCCTCCGTTATCAGATAGCAACGAGAAAGGCAACCTATATTTGGCTTTAAACTGAGCATGTGTATCAGGCCGGTCATTACTTACACCATAAACTACCGCACCTGCGTCAACCAAATCCTCAAACGAATCGCGGAAACTGCAAGCTTCCTTAACGCATCCGGGGGTGTCGTCCTTGGGATAAAAATAAATAATCAGGTATTTCCCTTTAAACGTTGAAATATCAACCGGTTGGTGGGTTTCATCATTCAGGATAAAATGTGGAAGTTGGTCTCCAATTTGAAGTTTACGTTCTGCCATTTGCTGTTAGGTTCGGTTCAATAACTAATTTAAAGAATGTCTCTCAGAGCAATGGAGATGTCGTTTACCTGCTGCACTCCCATTCCACTCCATTGTATCTTTCCATCCTGAAACAGCACAATGGACGGAATGTTCTGAATTTTACAATTGGTAGCTATATCTGGATAATGATCAACATTTACTTTGATGATGCGAACATGCTTCCGGAATTCATCCTTCACTTCTTTCAGGATGGGTGACATTAACCGACAAGGCACACACCAATCAGCATAAAAATCGACCAATACCGGTCGCGAAGAGTTTACAATGCGATTAAACCGTCTTATCATTTTCCACCTCCCGTTTAACAACAAAATTTACAGATAAATCACCCAACAAATAGCCCATTGCAGTTCCCCAAAGTGTCATTAAATACCAAACTGATTTTATCGGACAGGTACCACTTGCACAGCCAATACATTTCCAATACAGAAATCCTCCAATTGCACCAATAATTGTAATCAGAAGTTTGTATCGAAAAACTTTACTTTTCATTGTTCTATGCATTTTTTCTATTGAAACACCGCGTTTTCAGATATGTTCGGAGTTTGAAAATAGATAATAGGTATCCACCATAGATATTATTGATACCTGTGAAAACCCTTTCTCCAAATAGCTCAAATCGAAAGGGAGCAAAATATTCAAAAAAATTTAGCGAATAAATTCCTGACGGATCGGATTAAAACTATCGATTAATCGGGCCGTTGCCGACAAAATCTTAACCGTATGTTTTTGTCCGGAATTGGCAGAGAACATATCACCCGCATGAAGATGCTGTTCGGGTTCACCTTCGCAATAGAAAATGATCTCGCCTGAAGCCACATAACTGGTTTGCTCGTGCGGATGCGAATGAAAAGGTTCTGCTTCTGCCCACGGACCATCAGTGAAATCGACGATAACGGTCATTAAATTAGGCGTATAAATGATGCGTCGCTCCAGACCTTCACGAACAATTTCCGGAGTACTTTCTGAGAATTTTACAACTGACATATAGAGTTTATTTACGATTTGTTTATTTACAATCTACTATTTAAATAATGAGAAGTATTTATTTTCGTATTTTAAATCTACTCACCCCAAGCCACCTTACGGTGACTTTTCCACTCTCTCGCGAGAGAGGGGCGGAGCGAGCAAAGCGAACTCGGGGTGAGTCGAAAAAATAGAAATGTGACATTTTATCTTTCCTATTACTTAAATTGTAAATGGCTTAATTGTCAATGGTTAAATTATTTTACTGATTTTTTGATTTGTTTCAGACTCATGTTATCCTGATAAACAAGTAGTGAATATTTCAGAATTAATGGCTGATCGAACGGAATGGCAACGGGCTTTCGCCCCGGGAACGCTGCATTTTGCATACTGGCGGTTTTCCTAACAATCCAACTGGTTGATGGAGCCGGATTTAATGGATCGCTCCAAATAGCAAC
>JBBQXI010000279.1:0-5743 GCA_038209805.1 Bacteroidales bacterium
CTCAGCCTTGTTGTGACACATTTTACATTTCGCGGCTCCAACATATTTGAAATCTTCAGCGTTTACCAGGCCAATAGTAAAAAATACCATTCCCAGTAAGAAAATAATTTTTTTGTAGTTCATAGTTGCAAGTGTTTAAATGATTAAGAATATTTTCAATGTTTTTCTAATTCAATTTAGATGCCAATAATTTCTTTGGTCTAACAAAAATGCAGTTAATTTTCTTCAACACAAAAAAATAATACCTAATATTTGTCAATAGCACTAACCTAATAGGGCTGAGAGTGACAGCTTGAACAAAGTTCTGTTTTCCAAGCGTCATCAATATCCACAGGGTGCTTAAATTCAAGTGGTTTCATCGAATTTGAATACTCCATTTCGCCCGGTGTTCCCTGCGCCAGAATAGCGTGGCATAAATTGCAATCCTTCGAAATTACTTTTCCTTGTGCTGTAGCATGGCGATCGTTGTGGCAACGGAAACAACCATCAGATTCCATGTGCCCTATATTGTTCGGATAGGATTTCCAACTTGACTTCATGAACGGAAAAATATTTTTTGAATACCCATTTTGTATCTCTAAAATAGCGGCTTCTACTTCAGCTTTTTTGTCGGTCAAAACATTGGGATTTCCGGCTGTATAAAATTCTGTAACCTGATTTCTGATGGCTAAAAAAGCGGAATCCTTGGTTGAGTAATCTTTATATAAGATTTTCATCGCAATTTGTTTAATCCCGGGCAGTTCTTTCGAAATCTTCCCTTCGCTCAACGATTGATCTACAAAACTCTGAGGTGTACGGTAATTGTGTGCTGGTCGGTTGTGACAATCCAGACAATCCATCACCCTGGTCTCCAACGAATCCAACTTAGCTTGACTTAGTTGATTCTCGCTATCGGTAAAGATTTCGCTAACACCTGTTTTTACATTGGTGTATTTCACCCATGGAATAACCTGACGATTATTTGAAGCTGTTTTATATTCGATCCTAACATCAGGACTAATATGCTGATGAATTCCACGCTGGAATCCGTCAGGGGTCATTTTTGAACTCGTTTTAAGCTGAAGACTGATCGTTTCTTCCGTATTGGTATCATCGGCCAGATAGGATTGTTTAGTCCTCAACTTTCCATCGTAAAATTTCTCAGGCCAGTGACATTGCTCACAGGTCTCTCTGGCTGGCCGCAAATTCGAAATTGGTGTTGGTATTGGAGTCGGATATTTTTTAGCCAAAACAGAATACACCTGGTATAAACCTGACATTTTACTTTTTACATACCAACTGGCACCAGACCCGACATGGCATTCAACACAAGCAACACGTTCATGCGCAGAGCCGTGGTAGGTTGTATATTCGGGTTCCATTACCTGATGGCAAAGCTTTCCGCAAAATTCGACAGACTCGGTATAATGAAACGCTTCATAACTGCCAACGGATGAAATAATAAGCAAGAACATTGTTCCAAAAACAAATATGATGGAGGCATTTCTGGTTGCTACATTATTGAAATTGATAATTGGCCAATTTCTTTCTTCACCCAATAGTTCGGCTTTTCTGGTTTCCTTCCGGTGCATCCGCATACCGATTGGGATCATCAATAATCCAACAATCATAAATGCAGGCAAAACCATATAGATAAATAGCCCTATATAAGTTCCTCCGAAATCAAAAACCCAATTCAAGATCACTAATGAAAAGATAGTAGTCAAATTGAAAACAGCGATCACCGCTCCGGAAATTGAAATCCAATTTTTAATCGACGATGGTAATTTCATAGTGAATATTTTTATTATTTATCGAAATAAGCAAAAACAACAATGTTAATCCAAAGTACTGTTTATTAATGGAAAAGCAAAGAGTAGATAATGAAAATAACTTGAATAATTCCGGTAAACAGGAAGACGAACCCAAAGAACTTAATGACTTTCATTCTTCGTGGAGAAATCTCAGATTTGGATGTAACTTCCTGTAATCTTCCCGATTTTTCAAGTTCCTCGAATTCACGTGGACGATCTTCTTTATATTCATCAGCCTGAACTGTTCCGGTGAAAATAACCGTGTCCATCGGGAAGGCTTCAGGACGAAGATGGGTATTAAAGAAATGGATCGTGAAAATAAATCCAACAGCCAAAAGAGCTTCATCGCTGTGAATGATCTGAGCCACATTAATTAACCAACCTGGCAGAAATTTAGTAAATAAAACAGGGAACCAAAGAACCAAACCGGTTGAGCCAATAACCACAACCCCCCAGAAAACAGCCATATAGTCAAATTTCTCCCAATAAGTCCACTTCCCGTATGATGGCCGAGGCCCTTTTCCTACAAACCATTTGATCGAAGCCACAAAGTCTTTAACATCCTGACCATTAAACATGAGTGAGTTCTTTGCAAAAATAAACTCCATCAGGCTCAGACCTTTTTGAGCTTTCAGTTTAAATAATGAATACACATGATAGCTGAAATATCCGAAAGTAATGACTGCAGCAAAACGGTGAATAACTCCAGCATTATAAGCTCCTCCTAGAAATTTAACAAAGAATTTAGCCCAATCCATAAAAGCAAATTTGAGCAACATTCCAGTAAATGCGAGAGTTAAGAAACTGACAATTACAAAGATATGAGTTATACTTTGGCTTTTGGTAAACCGTCGGACGTAAACTTTTTTACTAACATCCTTAGCATGTTCTTTTTTCTTCCTCATGGCGTGAATCGACCTTGGAAGCCATAAAAGAGTGTGAGTTCCAAAGAAGATAAAAACACTGACTAACAATCCGGTCATCGCCCAAAAAGTATAATAGAGCCAGGGAAATTTAGCTTTATTATTATGCGTAGCATGAGTTAGATAACCTGTAAATTTTTTGCTGGCATCGGCATGGCACTTCTGACAGGTGGCAACAATATTTTCAGGACTAACCTGCGATTTTGAATTTTGAATCTTGTAAATATTGTGTGCCCCATGGCAATCGGAACACCTTGCAGCCTGCATATAGCCCAATTGATAAACTTTACCGTGATAGGTTTCCAGATAAGTTTCTGCAAGTTTCTCATGGCATTTACCACATTGAGTGGTAATTTCGGCCATAAACTTATCTTTGTGTACTTCCGAAATATTATGAGCCGTGTGACAGGTTTCGCAAGTCGGATATTTCAAATCTCCATTATCAGCCCGATAAGCATGGTCGCTGGCAATATACTGGTCATAAATGCCCTTATGGCAGGCTCCGCATGTTGCTGCAATGTTCTTCGGATTCACCGACGATCTTTCATCCGACTGTTTAAGGTTGAAGTGTGTTGTGTGGCAATCGGTACATACAGCAGCCGAAAGCAATCCTTTTTCAGCCAAACTTCTCCCATGTACGCTTTGTGAATAATCATGGAAAGCATCAACCTCAGTTAGGTTTGTCCCCTGAACAGCCTTGCCTGTTTTATTGTGACATTCGCCACAAAGCTTTGGAATATTTGCCCTGAAAGTCCGTGAATTTTCGTCGGTTTTTGGTTTTACAAAGTGTGATCCATGACAATCGGTGCAATAAGGTGCATTTTCTTTTTTATTGAAGTAAGCCTGTCCGTGTCCACTCTTGAAATAAATGTCTGATTCTTCAGCATGACAAGCAGAACAATCAACCTTTCCTGCCGTTTCGCATGGGCGGGAAAGATGAATGGTTACGTCGGAATGGCATTTTACACAAGTAATATTTTTATGAGTAGAAGCAGCCAGTTCGCCAACTTCAACTTTAAGTGAAACAACTTTATTATTTACCGTTTTGTGTGTTTCAGCATCTGAATGGCACTTCAGACAGGAGTTGTCAGAAATAGTTGAGATTAAATTCTTCAGTTCAACTTTATGAGGTGGGTGACACGAAGTACAAGCCGGAATGGCACCCGGTTTCTTCTCCCACAATTCTTTATTAATCACTTTTGTATGCACATCTTCAATTCGTGCATGACATTTCATACAGGTTGCTGCAATGTTATTGGGCGAAATGCTTGAAGACACATTGGTATGTGGCAATATAAGATGGTTCCCATGGCAATTGTTACAAGTAGCTGAAACGATCAACCCTTTTTTGTATAAACCCTGACCATGAATCCCTTCACTGTAATTCTCAAGAATATTGTGTTCCGAAATATTGTAATTCTTTGCAACAGGCGCCCCTTCCCTGTGACACGACCCGCATAAAACAGGAATATTCATTTTATAGGTTCGTGATTCAGGCTGATCTGATTTTAAAATATCATGCGTTCCATGACATTCTTTACAGGTAGGAGCAAACTTTTCGTTGGCTAGAAAAGCCCTTCCGTGAACTCCCCTAAAATACTTATCCTTTGCATCTTCGTGACAAATTCCACAATTAACTGGCTTAAGGTTTTCAGGATGAGGAAAATCCGTTACAGCAGCATCGGTATGACATGCGGCACATTCAACACTTTTATGCACCGAGTGCTCAAGCGCATTTGGTTTGATATAAAGAGAAACCTTTTTACCAGTTCGTGTAGTACTTAAAGTAGCATCATCGTGACACGATAAGCAATCGTCATTGGTTTGAGCCGATAATCTGGATACCGATACTAACAGCAAAAAAGCAAGCAAAAATATTCGGTTCGATTTTCTAAAGATCAAAAACATCTCTGCCAGACTTACATTGGAATGTAATCCGTGAACATTACGTTTATACTCCCCAATAGATTTTTGCAAAATAAAAAGCTTATAATTCTCTCTCATATCTCTTCTCGTATATAAGCATCAAAAGTCCTCAAAATCTAAACTTTATCCTATATCCCAACCGATGATATTTGTCAATTCATGCAAGCTAAATTTAAATACGAGTTGAGAACTCATTCAGGCACTAATGTGCTTGATGCCAACCATTAATAATACTTTTAAAATTGTCGATTGGTGATTTTCCAATTGAGGCAATATACAAATGGATAACTAAGAAGATGGAAATAAAGAATCCCATAGCTGAATGGAGAATTGCAGTTACAAAAACGCCACTGAAGGTGTAAACTTTATCAATAATGATTTCAGGAAATAAAAGTGCAATACCTGTACCAATTACAACTGGAACTGCCATGTACATTACAATAATATAAATATACTTCTGAAGTGGATTAAATTTTCTTTTCTCCGAGATTGGGAAAGGCGCTTTTATCCCATGAAACATACCCCAGGCATAGTAGATTGCCTGTTTAATCGGTTTCTTTAAAAAGCCTTGAGGTTTAATGATGTAGTACTTGCCATTGGGTGTAACAATATTCCCAATAAAATAAATAAGGTAGCTGAGAGCAATAACAGTCCCAGCGATGTTATGAATATTTACAATCATATTAAAACCAACAATTTGAGCTGATTCAATACTCGATTGCATTGAAATACCGGTGAAAATTAATGTAATTATACCTAAGGCATTAAACCCGTGCCAGATACGTAACCATACCGGATAAAAATATATTCTTTCAGTTGCCGACATACTATTTCTTTTTTAAAATTCTGAAAACACTATGTATTACAATACCTACCAAGGTGAGTAGAAAAATGATAATACTTGCTAATTTAAGAATTGGACTTTGATGAGACCCAATGATGTATGATTCATTAGCCAAAACCGTATTCAGATCGCCCTTCTCTGACCGTTTTTGTAAATTCTGATACTTGTACAACGATGCTTTTAATCTGGAATCAGATGAATGACATTCAACACATTTCCGTAAAGCTTTTTCCTTTGGTAAAATATCGTGCGAAACC
>JBBQXI010000280.1:0-5737 GCA_038209805.1 Bacteroidales bacterium
ACCCAATTCTTTTGGTGGGTTGGTGCGGAAGTTAACCATCATCTGCTGAATTTCTTCTGCTCCGGTTTTTCCCTTGCGCACTACATATTTCATCTTTTCGCGCGAATAGCCATATTCCAGATAAATATCCAAAAGCATTTCGTACAGCGACTTACCCTGATCTTTTGCCCAAGCTACAATTTCAGCCATCAAAGCACACGACGAAACGGCATCTTTATCGCGAACAAAATCGGCAGGCATAAACCCGAAGCTTTCTTCGCCACCGCCAATGTATACTTTCTGGCCTTCCAGATCACGAATTACTTCAGCAATGTATTTAAACCCAGTAAACACATCGTAAAAATCTACGTTGTTTCGTTCTGCAATTCTGGCTATCAGTTCGGTTGTTACTATGGTTTTTACGATAAACTCGTTACCTAAAAGTTTGCCGCTTTCTTTACGTTTACTGATAATATAATAGATAAATACCAAGGCGGTCTGATTTCCGTTCAGAATCACAAATTCGCCCTTGTCATTTTTAACGGCAACTCCAATCCGGTCAGCATCAGGATCGGAAGCCAATACCACATCGGCATCGGTTTCAACGGCTTTTGCAATTGCCATTGAAAGCGCTGCAGTTTCTTCCGGATTTGGTGAAACAACCGTTGGGAAATTACCATCCACCACATCCTGTTCAGGAACGTTGATGATATTTGTGAATCCAAAAGCACGCAAGGCGGCAGGAATCATGCGAACACCAGTTCCGTGAATTGGCGTATATACTATTTTTAAATCTTTTTGCCGCTGAACGACTTCAGGAGAAATGGAAACACTTTTCACTTTTTCGAGGAAACGGTTATCCATATCGGCTCCCAAAATAGTAATCAGGCTTTTATCTCCTTTAAATTTAATGTCGGTAGCTTTTACTTTTAAGACTTCATCGATGATATTTTCGTCGTGTGGCGATACAATCTGTGATCCATCGTCCCAATAGGCTTTGTATCCGTTGTATTCCTTTGGATTGTGCGAAGCTGTCAGGATTATTCCACTCTGGCAACCTAATTCACGAATAGCAAACGACAATTCCGGAGTTGGTCGTAAATCTTCGAAAAGGTAAACTTTGATTCCATTGGCCGAGAAAATATCAGCGCTGGTTTCCGAGAACAGACGGCTGTTATTGCGGCAATCGTAACCAATGGCAACTTTAATTTCAGGAAGGTTGGCAAATTCTTTTTTCAGGTAATTGCTTAATCCCTGAGTTGCAGCTCCTACAGTATAAATATTCATGCGGTTAGTTCCCGCACCCATTATGCCGCGTAAGCCACCGGTTCCAAATTCGAGATCGCGATAAAAAGAATCGATGAGTTCTGTTGGATCATCATTGTTGAGCATCCTGCGAACTTCTGACTTTATTGCTTCATCATAAACGTCAGTCAGCCATTCAGCTGCCCTCAATTTTACACTTTCTAAAACTTCCTGATTTGTTGCCATATCAAACTATTTACAATTTATTTATCTACAATTTAACTATTTACAATTTCTGAAAATAGTCAGTCAGACTATCCCTCCAATGAGGAATCTGCAAGCCAAAAATAAGTTTAATTTTCGATTTATTCATGACACTGTATGCGGGCCGCTGAACTGGAGAAGGATAATCTTCCGTTGGTATCGGTTTCACCAGACAATCGATTTTTGCAATGTCGAAAATTGCTTTTGTAAAATCGTACCAAGAAGCTACTCCCTCATTCGAATAGTGATAAACTCCAGGCGTAAAAGGCTTTTCGACACTTATGACAGATGAAATTATCGTTAAAATTGCATGAGCCAAATCGGCAGCATTGGTTGGAGAGCCAATCTGATCGGCAATAACACCAAGTTCAGCTCTTTCATTTCCAAGCCGAACCATCGTTTTTACGAAGTTATTTCCAAATGCCGAATACAACCACGAAGTCCGGATGATCATGCTTTCAGGATTATTCTGCTGGCACAATACCTCGCCTTCCAACTTAGTACTTCCATATACTGACCTCGGATCAACCCGGTCGTCCTCCTTGTAAGGTCTTGGACCACGGCCATTAAAAACATAATCAGTAGAAATATGAATCATTTTACAGCCAATATCAGCAGATTGCTCGGCCATAATACCAACAGCAGTTGCATTTAGCAAAGTTGCTGTCTCAATGTCGGTTTCAGCCTTATCAACAGCCGTATATGCTGCACAATTAACCAGAAATTGTGGCTTATTTTTGGTCAAGTAATCAGCCACTTTCCATGGATCGGTAATATCAAGTTCATCTAAATCAGTAAAAGCGAACTCCATTTCTGGAAACGTTCCTGAAATTTTTCTGATCTCCGATCCTAACTGTCCATTTGCCCCGGTAATTAATATTTTAACCATATTTATGCGAATTTGAAGTTCATTTCAGCATCAGCCAAAAAAGGATGTACTTTATCCTTATCAGAAATTAAAGAGAGTTCGTCAGGAAGTCTCCAATCAATCTTCAATGCCGGATCATCGTATCGGATTCCGCGCTCTGCCTTTGGATTATAGAATGCATCGCATTTATACGAAAATATGGCATATTCACTCAGTACTGAAAACCCATGTGCAAATCCCTTTGGAATATAAAATTGCCTCTTATTGCTTGCACTTACAATTACACCATACCATTGGCCAAATGTTGGAGAACCTGAACGTAAATCAACAGCAACATCATAAACAGTTCCTCGAACAACCCTGATCAATTTTGTTTGTGCATAGGGCGCAAGCTGGTAATGTAACCCACGAATGACACCATAATGCGATTTGGACTCATTATCCTGTACAAAATCAGAAATCAATCCATTTTCGGCAAATTTGGTTGCACTGAAACTTTCAAAAAAATATCCCCGTTCATCAGCAAAAACCCGAGGCTCTATAATTAAGAGACCCGGGATAGGTGTTTCAATTATCTTCATTCTTAATTTTACTTCTGTTAAAACGATAAAAATTTACGGTTGGCGAGGTTAATTAAATATTCACCATATTGATTCTTCCTCAACGGTTCAGCCAACTTAAGCAATTGTTCTTTTGTAATATATCCTTTCAAATAGGCAATTTCTTCAATACACGATACTTTTAAACCCTGACGCTCTTCGATGGTATGGATAAAATTCGAAGCCTGCATCAAACTTTCGTGGGTCCCAGTGTCGAGCCAGGCAAAACCACGCCCAAGCAATTTCATATTTAATCGCCCTTCTTCCAGATACAATCGGTTGAGATCTGTTATCTCCAATTCACCTCTTTTCGAAGGTTTTAAAGCGAATGCCTTCTTTACCACATCGTTACTATAAAAATACAAACCGGTAACGGCATAATTCGATTTCGGGTGCAACGGTTTTTCTTCAATCGACAGCACTTTCCCCGTATCATCGAATTCTGCAACCCCATAGCGTTCAGGGTCGTTCACATAATACCCAAAAACGATGGCACCATCTTTCAAAGCCGCCGCTTCTTCAAGGATTGAACTAAAATTATATCCGTAGAAAATATTATCACCTAAAACCATACAAACTGAATCGTCGCCTATAAACTTTTCGCCAATGGTAAAAGCCTGTGCCAATCCATCGGGCGAAGGTTGAATCGCATATTCGAGTTTTATTCCCAACTGACTGCCATCTTCC
Source organism: Bacteroidales bacterium (assembly GCA_038209805.1). Taxonomy (GTDB): domain Bacteria; phylum Bacteroidota; class Bacteroidia; order Bacteroidales; family Prolixibacteraceae; genus Aquipluma. The sequence continues at coordinate 3,643 of JBBQXI010000280.1, forward strand.
AACAAATCCTGATATAAATGAATATCTTTTGGAGTTGAAATGATCAGGATTTCACGAATCCCTGCCAACATTAAAACCGATAACGGATAATAAATCATTGGTTTATCGTAAATCGGTATAATTTGTTTCGAAATGCTTTTAGTTATTGGATACAAACGTGTGCCTGATCCACCTGCCAGAATAATTCCCTTCATCCAGTGTTAGTTTTAATTCTATTTTTACAGAGAAAACAATCAAAAATAAGGATTATTACTTAACAGGAACAAAAAACATTACTGAATTTAAAATTTTACATATTAACACAGATTAATCTGCTGAAAATAAAAACAAATCGGCAACTGTTTCTGCAACGTAACTTTATCCCGACTTCTGAAAAATCACTTAAAAACCTTTGGTTTATAGTGGAATAGTCTTAATTTTGCGGCGCATTTATTTAATATATAGTCTAACTCATTAATTAATTGATTATTAAATGGTAGAAAACAATTCAGAGAACCTTGATCCAAAGGTAGAACTCGAACAACAGGAAACTGTTGAAACACAAACCGTAGCAGTTGAAGAAACTGTTGCACCTGAAGAAGCAGTAATTGAAGAAATTGCTGAAACACCAGCCGAAGTAATTGAAGAAGTTGTTGCTCCTGTTGAAGCTGCAAAAGAAGAAGTAGTTGCTCAGGCAGAAGAAAAAGCAGCAGAATTTGCTGAACCTGTAGTTATTCCGGTTGCTAAAAAAGCAAAAGCACCTAAAGCAGTTGTTGTTGCAGAAACAGCAGACTTTGATTGGGATGCTTTGGAAGAAGAAGACAAAGGATTTAGTGGAAGAACAAAAAAAGAACTTGAATCTCTTTATGAAAAAACCCTGACAACTGTTCAGGAAAAAGAAGTGGTTGAAGGAAGAGTTATTTCGATGAACAAACGCGAAGTTGTAATTGACATCGGTTACAAATCAGATGGTATCGTAAGCTTAAACGAATTCCGTTACAACCCTGAATTAGCACCAAAAGATTTAGTTGAAGTTTACATCGAAAGCCTTGAAGATTTAAAAGGCCAGATGATCCTCTCTCACAAAAAAGCAAGAGCATTACGCTCATGGGATCGTGTAAACGAAGCTCTTGACAAAGATGAAATAATCAAAGGTTACATCAAATGTCGTACTAAAGGCGGTATGATCGTTGACGTATTCGGAATCGAAGCATTCCTTCCAGGTTCACAGATCGATGTGAAACCTATCCGCGATTACGACATGTATGTTGGCAAAACAATGGAATTCAAAGTGGTTAAAATCAATCACGAATTCCGTAACGTAGTAGTTTCTCACAAAGCATTAATCGAGGCTGAACTCGAACTGCAGAAAAAAGAAATTATCTCTAAACTTGAAAAAGGACAAGTACTTGAAGGTACTGTTAAAAATATCACCTCATACGGTGTATTTATCGACCTTGGTGGCGTAGATGGATTAATCCATATTACTGACCTTTCTTGGGGTCGTATTACTCATCCAAACGAAATCGTTGAACTGGATCAGAAATTGAATGTTGTAATTCTCGACTTCGATGATGACAAAAAACGTATCGCTCTTGGATTGAAACAATTAACTCCTCACCCATGGGATAGCCTTGGCGCTGAATTGAAAGTTGGGGATTCAGTGAAAGGTAAAGTTGTGGTTATGGCCGACTACGGTGCATTTGTTGAAATCGCTGCCGGCGTTGAAGGTTTGATCCACGTTTCTGAAATGTCATGGTCGCAGCACTTACGCAGCGCTCAGGACTTCCTGAAAGTTGGCGACGAAATCGAAGCTCAGATCTTAACATTAGACCGCGACGAACGCAAAATGTCGTTAGGTATCAAACAGCTGAAATCTGACCCATGGCAGGAAATCGACACTGTATTCGGTGTTGGAACAAAACACAAAGCTACTGTTCGCAACTTCACCAATTTCGGCGTATTTGTTGAAATTCAGGAAGGTGTTGACGGCTTGATCCATATTTCAGACTTAAGCTGGACCAAGAAAATCAAACATCCATCTGAATTCACTTCTATCGGTTCTGAAATTGATGTTGTTGTTTTAGACATCGACAAAGACAACCGTCGTTTGAGC
>JBBQXI010000281.1:0-5733 GCA_038209805.1 Bacteroidales bacterium
TGGGGCCACGCATTCAGCCAACCATATTAAAGCGAAGTGCATTGATGCAGGGTTTTATTGTCAGCAAGTACGCTTCACGTTTTCCTGAAGGTGTAAAGCAACTGGCACAATGGATTGCTGAAGGAAAATTGACTTACAAACAAACGGTTACCCAAGGATTTGAAAATCTTCCGAAGGCTTTTATTGGCCTCTTTGAAGGTGAGAATATGGGCAAAGCTCTGGTCGAAATTTAATTTATAAAACTTTGAATATGAATTCATTATTTAAAATACTTATTGTTCTTACATCGCACAGCGATTTAGGAAATACAGGGGAGAAAACCGGTTTTTGGATTGAAGAGTTTGCCGCACCGTATTATGTTTTGGCTGATGCCGGAGTGCAAATAACGATTGTTTCGCCCAACGGTGGGCAGCCACCAATCGATCCGAAGAGTGCACTCGAGAGTTCGCAAACCGCTGCCACACGCAGGTTCGATAAAGACTCGGCACTCAAAGAAAAGCTTGCACACACTTTAAAAATCAGCGATGTAAATCCTAAAGATTTCGATGCTGTATTTTATCCCGGCGGGCATGGACCCCTTTGGGATTTGGCTGTCGATCCAAATTCGGTAAAACTCATCGAAACTTTTTACAATCAGCAGAAACCCATTGCTTTTGTTTGCCATGCGCCGGGAGCTTTGATCCACGCAAAACTGCCTAATGGTGATCCGTTGGTAAAAGGCAAAGACGTAACCGGATTTTCGAATTCGGAAGAAGAAGCTGTTCAGTTAACGAAGGTGGTGCCTTTTTTGCTCGAAGATGAAATGACAAAATTGGGCGCTCATTACAGTAAAGGTGCAAACTGGGGATCGTATGTAAAAACCGATGGCTTGCTGATCACCGGGCAAAATCCGGCATCATCGGAAGCTGCGGCAAAATCTCTTTTGGAAGCACTAAAGCAGAGCCGGAAATAAACCGAATGCACTGTTGAATTAAGGAAAGCCGTCACTATTTGGGTTAGTGATGGCTTTTTTTATGCTTTTGGGTTTGCCTGAAACGGCATCTTTGCCATCTTTTCCACTTCGAGGCTCGGAAACCCGAATTCTTCAACCACTTTGCCCAAAACCAGGTAAATTCCATCTCCCCTGAACGGATAATTCTTCAACGACGGCGGAAAATGCACCGTATCAAATAATTCGCCCTGAACATCGGTGAAAGTTCCGAAGTGCATAATCTCTTTCCGGACAGTCCGAACGTATTTGATGGTTACCAGCCGGCCTAGCATCCGAACCGTTTTCCCCAGGTGATTCATCATTTCTTTGGCCGTAATTTCGCCCCTAAAATTGGTCTGGAGCAGGTCGAAAGCGGTCATCGAAACCGGAAAGCCCAGTAATTCAATTTCGTCCCAGGCATCGCCCAAAACCGATTGCTCCAGCTTCGGAAGGTTGAATTCGCGTGGCTTTGCTTCAAACAGGGCTTTCGTTTTGGCAATCGGAGCGGTTTTGTTCAGGAGCATGTGCGCTTTCCACAGCAGTTCGGCTTTTGATATTTCGGTAAATCGCAAAGCTCCCAACCGAATCAGGATCACCAATTGCTCTTTTGTGATAGCTGTTCGTTCAATAAAATCAGAAAGGGAGCTAAAGATTCCATGCTGATGGCGTTCGTTCAGTACTCCTGAAATGACCGACTGCTCGAGGTTCAGTACATGTACAAAACCAATAAAAATGATCTTTCCTGAAATCCGGGTTTCATGGCGACTTCGGTTTACACAGGGTAATTCTATTTTAGCGCCACAGCGTTGCGCCTCGTTAAAATACACCCAGGTGCTGTAAAATCCACCGAAATTGTTGATCACAGCCACCATAAATTCGAGCGGAAAATGCGCTTTTAGGAATAAGCTCTGGAAACTTTCGACCGCATACGAAGCCGAATGAGCTTTCGAAAACGAATACCCGGCAAACGACTCGATTTGCCGCCACACTTCGCGGGCAATTTCTTCGGAATAACCACGCTCGCGGCAATTGCTGAAATACTTGTCGACGATGCGCTGAAACTCAACTTTCGAGCGAAACTTTCCGCTCATGGCGCGGCGGAGCACGTCGGCCTCAGCCAGATCAAGTCCTGCAAAATGATGCGCTACCTTGATCACATCTTCCTGATAAACCATCACGCCGTAGGTTTCTTCGAGTTGTTCTTTCATCACGGGGTGCAGATACTGAATGGTTTCCGGACGATGAAACCGCTGAATATACTGCTTCATCATTCCTGATTTGGCGACTCCGGGTCGGATAATGGAACTGGCAGCCACCAGCGACAGGTAATTGTCACAGTGCAATTTTGTGAGCAATCCGCGCATGGCCGGGCTTTCAATGTAAAAACAACCGTTGGTTTCTGCCGTTCGTAACTGAAGTTTAACCTGTTCATCCTGAAAAAAACGTTCCACCTGATGCACATCAACCACTTCGCCCCGGTTTTCACGAATAATATCCACCGCCTCTTTAATATGACCGATGCCGCGCTGGCTGAGAATGTCCAACTTTTCGAAGCCCAGATCTTCGGCTATATACATGTCCCATTGCGTCGTTGGAAAACCTTTGGGCGGCAAATCGAGCGCGGTGTAGTAGGTGAGGGGTTCTTCCGAAATTAGGATTCCACCGGCATGAATACTCCTGAGATTCGGAAAATCGACCATCTGTTCGGATAGGATTTTGATGAGCCGGGTGATTTTGTTCGAATTTCGCTCGTCATTCGGATTGTCAACAAGCGCATCAATTTCTTCTTTCGGAAGGCCGAAAACCTTACCCAGTTCGCGGGATATGGAGCGGTCTTTAAACGTGGAAGTTGCGCCCAGCAAAGCCGTATGGTCGCGTCCGTAACGTTTAAAAATGTAATCCTGAACCTGTTCGCGGTCGCGCCATGAATAATCGATGTCGAAATCGGGTGGGGAAGTGCGTTTTGGGTTGAGGAATCGCTCAAAATAAAGGTTCAGCTTAATCGGGTCAACATCAGTAATTTTCAGGCAATAAGCCACAATGCTGTTGGCGCCGCTTCCTCGCCCGACGTGGTAAAATCCGCACGACATGCTGTAACGGATAATGTCCCAGGCAATCAGAAAATACGACGAAAACCCAAGTTTGTCGATGATTTCCAGTTCGTGAGCGATTCGCTGTTTTGCTTCCTGATTGTTCTTTCCGTAGCGATAAACCATACCGTCGAGCGCCAGCTTCCGGAGCAGAAGTTTGTCGTCGTAAGCCGATTGTCCAAATAATTTTTTATTCTTGACTGACTTAAAATCGAAGCTAATGCTGCAAGCCTCCATCATTTTTTCGGTGTTTTGTACAATCTCCGGATAATTCTGAAACTGATGTGCCAACCCTGTTGGATCGATGGTTTCAGGTTGGCTGGCAAACTGGTTTTCCTGAAGTTTGCTGATCAGTACATTGTGATCGATCGCCCGAAGGGTTTTGTGCAGAAACTGCCCTTCCTTATTTTTGAAAGTGACCGGCTGCCAAATAACCAATTTATCCGGATATTTGCGGTATTCCGAGGTCAGTAGTTTATTCAGTTGATTGGCTTTGATTCCGGTAAACTCGTTTTCATGCAGTTCATCTGGTGATTTTCTTCCGAAGGGATAAATCACAAACACATGTTTAAATTTTGGAGCATCAGCCGGATAGATCTTTTCCTGAAGATTGTGTTCCGTCTGCCAGTCGTTCAGTTCTTTCAAACCTTCGCGGTTTTTGGCCAGACCAATAAAAAGCAAGTTATCTTCGTTACGGAACTCGCATCCGGCAATGGGTTTGATGCCTTTCAGCTCCGCTTCTTTCACGAATTCAGGAATTCCCATCGTGGTATTGATGTCGGTTAGGGCAATCATTCCAACATTGTTTTGAATAGCCAGATCAAGCAACTCGTTGATGCTGAGCGTGCCGTAGTGAAGGCTGTAATAGGTATGGCAATTGAGGTACATGTTAAACTAAATTGTTACGAGTTTCGGGTTGCGAGTTTCGGGATGTACAATTGTTTAATAGCTCAATGGTTAAATTGTTGTCCGCTCATTTTAACCATTCAGCCATATAACCATTTAACCCATCATCTTTATTTTCAAATCTCCACATTTCCAAATTAGGTTGAGACACTGAGGCTGGCAACTTCCTCTTTCTTTTCAACTCCTGAGGCGCGATGAATGGCTCCGGAACCGTATCGAAGCCTGATTTGATCCATCGAGAGGTAGAGTTTTATCATTTTGTCGTTGTTATCGAACAGGTCGAGTTGCTGAACTCCGCCAATCAGGCCGCCCAACTTCACACCAATCAACCGGATCAGCATTCGCCGTTCGTAAAGTCGCCTGAACAGTTCGAGCGTGGTTGACATTAGCGTATGGTCGAACGAAGTGTAGGCAATTTTTTTTTGCAGCGTGTGCGTGTCGTAGTTGGCATATCGGATTTTTACAGTAATCACCGAGGCCAGTTTTTGCTTTTTGCGCATTTTAAAGGCTATCTTTTCGACCATATTAATCAGTAATCGTTCCAGCATTTGTATGTCAATGGTATCAGTTTCAAATGTGCGTTCAGTACTGATCGATTTTTCTTCGGAATAGCGAACTACCGGCGAGAAATCGATGCCGTTTGCTTTCTTCCAGATGTCAATTCCAGATTTTCCGAGCACATTTTGAATCATTTCCGGAGGAATATCGCTGAGCGTATGAATGGTGAATACTCCCATTGAATGAAGCAAATGGCAGGTTTTTTCGCCCACCCCCGGAATTTTTTTGATCGGCAATGGGTTTAGAAAAGGTTTTACCAGATCGTGCGGAACTTCTTTTTCTCCATTGGGTTTGGCCTCTCCGGTAGCAATTTTCGATACGGTTTTATTCACTGAAAGACCGAACGAAATAGGCAATCCTGTTTCGCTGATGATGCGGTTTCGCAACTCGTGTGTCCATTTATACGAACCGATAAAACGATCCATACCCGAAATGTCGATGTAATGCTCGTCGATTGAGGCTTTTTCGTACACTGGAGCAGAGTCGGCAATCACATCGGTAACGAGGCGCGAATATTTGGTGTATTGATCCATGTCGCCTCGAATCACGGTTGCATCGCGGCAAAGATTGAGGGCCATTCGCATGGGCATGGCCTAATGAACGCCAAATCGTCGGGCCTCGTAGCTGCAACTGGCAACCACACCACGATCTGACAGTCCGCCAATAATAACGGGTTTGCCCACTAAAGCTGAATTCATCAGCCGTTCAACCGACACAAAAAATGTGTCGAGATCTAAATGTACGATGGTGTTATTTTGAAAGTTCATGGTATTCATCCTCCCTGCATTTCAGTTTATTCTGTCATCCTGAACGTTCGACTGAGCTCACGTCGAAGGCTTGTTTCAGGATCTCCATACCCCAATGTCAGACCCCGAAATAAATTCGGGGTGACTGCTTGAGTGAGAGTTGTAAAAAATCGCACATTGCCTTTGTCATTCAAAATCAAAATTGTATATTTGATTGTTATTTAGTCAAAATTAAAGATTGTAAATTAATCAATACTATTTAAACTACCAAATATGTATTTCGATTCGAACATTAAATTTTTGCGGAACCGGAAGAAACTGACACAGGATCAGTTGGCTGTTGCTCTGGATATCAAACGATCTACGCTGAATAATTACGAGAATGGAATTTCAGGCCCGAGTATTCAGTCGCTTGTTATCTTGTCGGATTATTTTCATGTGGCGATTGATACGCTGTTAAGGG
>JBBQXI010000282.1:0-5702 GCA_038209805.1 Bacteroidales bacterium
TGACTTGCTGTACCCGGAACAGGTCACTGGTAATTTCAGGCAGTTCAGGTTCGATCGTGGCTGTTAAAAGTAAATTTTTGCTGGTAGCAAATGGTTTTGACAGGTCGATGACGTTTTGAATAATATCCGAAATTTTAAATCTGTCGGTACTCAAATTTAACTGGCCAGCCTCAATTTTCGATAAATCGAGAATGTCGTTTATCAGCGATAAAAGGTGACGGCCACTTTTCTGGGTCATTCGTAGTTGTTTTTTTTGCTCGTCGTTCAGCGGACCTGGCAATTCCTGAAGCAACATTCCGGTAAACCCAATGATCGAGTTTAATGGTGTGCGAAGTTCGTGTGACATGGTGGCCAAAAATGCAGACTTTAGTTGATCGGCTGACTCAGCGCGTTCTTTAGCTACTTCTAATTCAGCGGTTCTTTCCTCTACCATACTTTCCAGATGTTTGCGGTAACTTTCCAATTCTAACTCTGCTAATTTTCGGTCGGTTATGTCAATTACTACAGCTATACGGGCTTCGCGTTCCATGTAAACCATATCATGCGAAGTTGCAATGATCGAAATAATAGAGCCATCTTTTCGGATGTGGTGCCATTCGCCTGCATAGGCATGCCCATGTAAACCTTGTGCTACATCAATAATAACAGCTTTTTCTTCTTCAGGGTAAAGATCGGGTAACTGCATGGCTAACACTTCATCGATAGAAAATCCATACTGTTTTACAAAAGCTTCGTTGGCGGCAAGAAATTTTAATGTTTCCGTATCATAAATTAGTAATGGAACAGGATTTCGCTCAAATAGAAACCTATATTTTTCTTCGTTTAACCTTAGCAATTCTTCAGCCTGTTTCCTTTCTGTGATGTCCCAAAAAATCCCCTGAATACCTATAATGGAGCCATTCCCATCTTTAACAGGAACCTTAACTACTTGAGTCCAGTGTGTTTGTCCGGCCCGTGTCTCACATACTTCGGTCTCCAATAGTTTGCCTGATGCTAAAAAAGCAGAATCCTCTTTCCTATATTTTTCAGCCAAGTCTATAGGAAAGAAATCATAATCAGTTTTCCCGGCAATTTCAGATGATTGGATATTTAACTCTCTTGCAAAGTTTTCATTGCAGGAGACAAAAACTAAGTTGCTATTTTTTACAAAAATCTTTTGAGGCAGATTTTCGAGTAATGACCGGTGTTTGATTAGACTTTCATACAGACTTAACTGCATTTTTTTTCGCTCATAAATTACTGAAGAAAGCACAAGAAAAGTGATTGCGACAATGCCAACAAAACTTTGAATTACAAGTATTGATTCGTTTTGCTGAAGTGCATTATTAATAATGTGATGCATACTTGACCATAATGCTAATCCACTTATTAGTAAAACAAACACACTCGTTTCGAATTTGCCAAATCTGAATATAGACCATAACAAAACAGGTATAAACAGGTAAATCAGGTTATAAATCGTAAAAAATATCAAATAGGATGTAAAACCTAACACAATAATAAAGCCTGCTAATTCTGCAAATTTCAGGTAGTTCCATTCATTGAATTTGTATTGATTCCAATTAATAATGATTGGTGCCAAAATCAGAATACCCAATGTGTCTCCAAACCACCAATTTAAAAGCAAGTGATCAAAAATTTCCCAATGATTTGTAAAAATGCAAAACGACAAAGAACCAACAAGCGCTGCAATAAGAGGTGCAAGTAAGGCGCTGAAGAAAATAAAAATTGTTGTTCCTTTCAATGTTTCCAACGGATTAGGATTGTTGGAAAAACGGGAAATTAACCATGCTCCAGCAAGAGCTTCCAATGTATTACCCATTGCCGTAATCATGGAAAGAAAGAGTATCGAATGGATAGGTAATTCAGAAACAATTAAACCCTGAAGATTTGCCAAAAATGCTGCTAGATAAATGGCAGGCCAAACCCGGTATCCTGCAAGTAGAATCGCCGCCAGAGCAATACCTGCTGGCATCCAGACCGGCGATGCAACAGTGCCTTCAAATGCAAAAATCAAACCCAGTTTTGCTGTTAAGTAATAACTCAAAACAATTAAAATCAGCAAGATGAACCATTGCCATCTTTTCGCGAGTGTTGATTTCGTATATTCCATTATAAATGAGTGAAGTATCCTATAGTCGAAATAAGTATTGTGAATACGGAAATAAGCTAACTCCTTTTTATGAAATGGTGAAAGGAAAACGAATTGGACGGCATTCGACCATTTGCAAATTATGAAACATACCTGATTCGTGAAGCGAATACGCTCATGGATCACTCTGTTTAAATTTGGATTCTGAGGAACAGATATCAAACTTATCTAATCAATCAGCCTATGCCTCTTTGATCCTTTCCAATCATTCATCATAAAGATGATATGGGAACAACTAAAATAGCGAAATAGAATGAGAAATCCTACTGAAAATATTTTATGAAAATAACTTTCCTACAGCCAATTAATCCCCTTTTTTAGCAACTCTTGAGTTTGTGCTTCGGGGCTTCCTGCTTCGGGTTGATATTGGTACACCCATTCCACTTCGGCGGGTAAACTGACTAATATAGATTCAATGTTACCGTCGGATTCCAATCCGAATTTAGTTCCGCGATCGTGAATTAAATTGAACTCAACATATCGTCCGCGACGTATTTTTTGCCATTTTTTTTGTGCTTCGGTAAACGGTTTATGTCCATTATCCTTCATCAAACGACTGTATATAACTGGGTAAATACGTAGCAAATCAGAAGTCAGGTTTAGCATTTTCTCCAAATCGACTTCATTGGCAGGTTGGATGCGGTCGAAGAATATACCGCCAACACCGCGGGTTTCATTTCGGTGGGTTAGGTAAAAGTAATCGTCGGCCCAAGTTTTCCACTCCGGATAAAATGAAGTATTGTATTTGTCGCAAATGTCTTTCAGGGTCCGATGAAACCAGCGTGCCTCTTCCGGAATGATATAGGTAGGAGTGAGGTCGATTCCGCCGCCAAACCACGATGAACCATTGTCGAGACTGAAATGACGCACATTCATGTGGATGGTTGGTACAAACGGATTTCCAGAGTGAAGAATGGACGAAACACCGGTAGCAGAAAATGAGTTTGCTTTTTCGCCCAAAAGTTTCGCCATGTTGTCGTTGTAATCGCCGCTAACGTGAGAGAAATTAACGCCAGCTTTTTCGATGATCGAGCCGTTTTGCATGACGCAAGTCAAGCCCGAACCAATTTCTTTTTCCCAGTTGTCTTCGGTAAACTTTCCGATTCCATCGGCTTCTTCAAGTGTTTGGCAAATTGTTTTTTGTATGCTTTTGTAAATAGCGGCGGTTTTCGATACGTTCACAGTTGTAGGGTTTTGGTTAAAATTTGAAATCGCATCAAAAGTTGTGAGTTGTGATCCCGAACTTGTTTCAGGATCTCATCAATCTATGTCAGATCCCGAAGTGAATTCGGGATGACTGGCCGAAACTTAATCTTTACCTTTGATACTTTTTGCCAATTCTTCTGCTATGCTGCGCCCTTGTTTCACCCGGTCGGCCATCCCAATACCATCGCGGATATTTCCGGCTAAAATTAACCCGGGGTAATTCTGCTGAAGCTGTTCGATCATTTCGAAACGTTTTCCTGAACTTTCAGTGTACTGCGGAATGGCTTTTGGGTAGCGGTGAATTCGAATCATATCCGGACTCAGACTTCGGTCACTCATCATCCGTGGCAGTTCCTTATTAAGAAGCGCTTCGATTTCGAAATTATCCATTTTGGCAATATCCGGACGTTTGGTTCCTCCCATAAAAACAGACAAAAGTGCTCCGCCTTCCGGGGCTCGGCCTTTAAAGAACGACGAGGTAAATAACACACCAAGTATATTTTTGTTTTCCTTTCCGGGTACCAATCCGCCAAATGCTTTCAGCGACATACCTTTCCATTTTTTAAATCCGAGCAGGACTTGTGTAACCGCTGCGTATTTTAAGTCGTTGAACGGTGCAACTTCCTCTTCATTCAGAAAAGGTAATAATTCCGGTAATGCGTATCCTCCACAGGTGGTGACCAAATGCGAAGTTTCGAGTGTGAATATTTGTTCCGGAGTAGTTACTTGCAACTGAAAACCATTGGCGATTGGTTTTACCATTGTTTCAGCCGATAACAGCATATTTTCGGAACCGATTGCTTCGGTTAATGCTTCGGTCAGGCGACTCAGTCCGCCTTTGGCTGAAAACACTTCTTTGGTTGCTTTTTTATCGCGGTCGGTTTTCGGAAGTTTAGCCTTTTTCATGGCTCCTTTGATGAAACTTCCGTATTCCTGCTCCAGATTATAGAGCTTGGGCATGGCATATTTGGTGACCAGTTTGGTTGGGTCACCGGCGTAAATTCCGGAGATAAACGGATCAACGGCGTAATCCAAATAGCTTTGTCCCATGCGGCGTGTAACCAAATCAGCCAGTTTTTCGTTCGGATCGGTTCCTTTTTTGCGGAAGGGTTCGCCCAATATTCTGAATTTGTCGTACCAGGTAAAAAGTGGCGTACCAATGGCCGACATCAATCCTGATGGCAAGGCATGCCAGGCCTGGTTTTTCCAGATCAGGCGGCGTTTGGCGCTTGGATCGGCCACTTCGAGTTCGCATTTTCCGGCCAGTTCTTCGAATAACTCAGTCATTTCAGGATACGAAACAACTCCGGTGTTGGGGCCTGTTTCGTAAACAAAACCCTTTTCGCTGATGGTTTGCATCACCCCTCCGGTTTTAGCCGACTTGTCGATGATTTTAAAATTGATTCCTGCTTTCTTAAGGTATAAACCCATAGTAAGCCCGGTTAATCCGGCACCAATAATTACAACATCAGTTTTGAGCGATTCAGCCATGATCAATTAGTTTGAAAAATAGTAAATTGTAAATATTAAAATTGTAAATGACTAAACTGGTTTTGAAAAGTTGGTTTGTCCGGCCTGCGTGAGCGGATCGAAAGATGCAGCAACATTGCGGATAAACAATTGTCCGTCAGGAGTAATCTGTGTTTTTTCGTCGGAAAGCGTAATGATGCCATCGGTTTCAAATTGCTGAAGAATTTCGGAATTATAAGTCGTTTGGCTTTTGATTTCTGCTACCGGCATTTCGAGCAATTCACTAAGTTTATTCCAGTCAATTTGCTCGTTACACATCAATTCGTTGATCACTTCGCGAACAACCATTTGTTGTTTCGAGAGTGCGTAACCTTTGATAGTAGTCAATTCGCCTTTGTTTATTGTTTCGATATAACCGTCTATGGATTTGGTATTCTGAGCATAAACACCGCTCAACTGACTGATTCCGGTTACTCCAAATGCATATACCTGACCGGTTGTGCGACGGGTGCAATAGCCTTGAAAATTTCGATGTAGTTGCTTGTTTTTTCGTGCAATGGTAAGTTCATCGTCAGCATTGGCATAATGATCCATTCCAATAGCTTCGTATCCATTTTGGGTCAGGATTGAATAGGCAGCTTCGAACATTTTGATTTTTTCGTCACTGGCCGGAAGTCCTTCTTTTTCGAGTTTTTTCTGAATTTTACTTACCCATGGCACATGTGCATACGAAAAAGTGACCAGTCGATCGGGTTTCAGTTCGAGGGCTTTCTGAATGGTCTCGGCAAAATTAGCTGCCGTTTGTTTTGGCAAACCATAAATGAAATCGAGATTCACGGCTATATTGGGCGAATCTTTTTTCAGAAAAGCGATA
>JBBQXI010000283.1:0-5695 GCA_038209805.1 Bacteroidales bacterium
AGGTGAAGGGAAAGTCATTAGCTTATTGTCGTAATAGTTGGAGTTACTGAAAGCTATTAAACTTTCGTGTTTGCTACGGTAATGCCACAACAGGTGCTTGGAAGGAATAGACAAGGCCAGGCAATCATCCAAAATACTTTCTAAATCCTCTTTTTCTGCATTCTCTTCATCAAAATTACTGGTTGAAAAGAAGCTGGTAGGCGGCATTTGTTTAGGATCTCCAACCACAATCACATTTTTTCCACGGGCAATTGCACCAACGGCCTCACAGGTTGGAATTTGCGAATCTTCATCAAAAACAACCAAATCAAATTTAGAATGATCAACATCAAAATATTGCGCTACCGAAATCGGACTCATCAGCATACAAGGACACATTCGCGGCAGAAAGTTTGGAATTAAATCAAAAAGCTTCCGCACCGACATCCCCCGGCCTTTGCTCCGAATAGCTCGCTGGAGTATCCCTATCTCTGAACTTTGGGAAGCTTCCTTGGTAAACGAGGGAATAGAAGAAGCCAGTTTTGAATACAATTCTGCTTTTGTGAGTTCCTCGAAGTACTTACTCTTCTCCTTGAATTTCCTGATTTTGTTTTCAAACAGTTTTCCGTTAAATGCTGACAACTGCGGATCTTGGGAAATAATACGCTCAGAACATTGCCGATATAAAGCCTTCTTGAAAGAATTGACAACCTCCTCATTCTTCAGCTTTTCACTTTTATAGGTTGAAACAACCGGTTCAAGTCCGAATTTCAAACACTTTTCTACTGCCAAGTTCCAGCTAGTCCAATCCCTTAACGAATCAAGATTTTCATTCCATTTTTGAGCCTTTTGCATCCAAATTTCAATCCAATCGAGGGTTTTATCTTCAGGATCAGAAAAATTAATACCCAATAATTTAGCCAAACTGGCTTCTGTTTCTTTTATGCGGTCATTAATGCCGATGAACGTTTGGAGGCTCTTTCCATTAACTTCAAGATATGCTCGGGAACCTTCTGAGAGTTGAATTGAAAGGTTCGCTCGTATCTGTTTGGCCAACAACGGATCACCAGTTAAACTTACTGCATATTGATGTATTCTTATAACAGACTCACATATTTGAATCAACTTTGTCCAATCACTATTTCCGCTATTCCAAAGGAAGTCCAGTGTTTTGGAGAACAAAGGAGTGTTCTCATCCAGAATTTCCTGTTCTTGTTTGTACAGGATTAATCGTTCTAAATCGGCAACAACATTCTGTTTGTTTGCTTTCCCAGACTTCGCCATCTGATTAAGCGATTTCAGAACCTTATTCTGTTCTAACCATCGGGGCAAAAACCATTTTTCTGAAGCTGAATTCCACATGGCCAATCCAAGCTCAGCCTCAAATTGCAAAATACTTTTATTGAAGTCATTGAGTAATTCTTGTCGATAACTATCTCGTTTTATTCCATGTCGGGAAAGTTCAATGATATACCCAAGTGTGTTTTCAACATTTCCTGCACTCATTATTTCGACAGGAGTATCTGGTAAACTGAGGAGTTCTTTACACAACTGAGTTGCGGCCAAATCCTGTTTCCTGCTATATAGGGAAATATTCATTTTCAACAACTTGCATAATTCTTTACGGCTTTGATCCAATTGCATCAATAAACCGATATAGGAAGAGATCAATTCAAATGCAATTGCTTTAGCCTGCTGACTATATGTTGTTGTTGTTATTTCGGTCAAAGGATGGTTAAAAGGATGTCCGCATAGTGATCCTACGTTTTGAAGCTCTTCAACTATTTCTGTGTATTCAACAAACGTGTCACTATTTAATCCATCCAGGAATGGTTCTTCCAGCGTAATGCAATCAGGTGCACCATTCAGTTGTGCATATCCGGTAAAGCAGTCAAACAATGAAAATCCCGATTGGTGCAGCTTATGGAGCGATTCCACATAATCATTAAGCTCAGTTCTCAAGGTATGTAGTCTTTCGGCTTCAGTTTGATATTCTAACGGAGATGACTTCTTTATCACTTCTGTTGTTTTTTGTAACTGTTCCAGAATGGTTGACTTTTTCGATTTGTTGGAATGTAACTCCAGACAAAACGGATCAAGCCCAATATCTGTCAATCTCTTTTGAACAACCGAAAGTGCAGCCATCTTTTCAGCTACAAACAAGACTTTTTTCCCTTGATAAAGGGCATTGGCAATAATGTTGGTAATGGTTTGCGATTTACCTGTTCCTGGAGGGCCATGCAAGACAAAACTTTTATCCTGAACTGCAGCACAAATAGCTTCAAGCTGCGAGGAGTCGGCACTAATTGGTAACGCTATATCCGAAGGCAAGTATTCCTGGTCAAGATTGGATTCCACAACGAGTGTCTCAGTCGTTTCCCATTCCATTTTGCCTGAAATAAGACTGGCAACGATTTTGTTTTCCTTTAATTTATCAGCATTGTTGTGGATATCGTTCCACATGATGAATTTACTAAAGGAAAAAGTTCCTAAGAATGCTTCTTCTTCTACATCCCAACGTGTTTGGGACATAATTCCCTGCCGAACAATGTTGAATATTCGTTTTACATCGACACCACTTTCATCTCTTGGAAGCTCATCCAATCCATTGATTACTATTCCAAAGTCCTGCCGGAGCATTTCCAGTAGAGTAATATTCATTAAAGTTTCCTCTTCACGACTTCTGATCACGTATCCTTTTTGTGCTGATTTCCGAATGATTTCAACAGGTAATAAAAGCAATGGTGCATATCGGGGCAGCTCGCTTTTGGGCGTTTCATACCATTTTAAAAATCCAAGCGCCAAATAGAGCGTATTTGCTCCATTTTCCTCTAATGAAACTCGGGAAGAACGGTACAGTTTTGTCAATGCAGCACTTAGTTCGCCTTCTGTCAAATACGAACGAAGCCGTTTATGGGCTAATTCATGCTTCAATAAATCAACAATGGGATCTGATTGATTTACGGCCTGATATACTCCTGAAATGCTTAGCGGATTAGCCCAATCATTTGGTTTCGGCAAAACCTGAAATTCATCTCCATCTGCAAGTGCATCTTCAAATGAACCAAGACTTACCGAAATGAGTTGAATCGTATTCTGAGTTACCCGTAAGTTTAGAAGGTTATTTCGTAAACTCAGATCTAATAATTTTCGTTCCCAAAGTTTCTGCTTAGTAAATACCGTTGCTTGGTCTGGAAGGTCTAATCTTTCAACTGAAATACGATCGGGGTCATCAATCAACCGTGATATTTCCTGAACTTCAATAATTTCCCATCCATCAGATGTTTTTATTCGTTGTGGCAACGGTTTTATTCCACTGAACCTTGCTCTTTTTATATCGACAAATAGAATAAAATTGTCTTCATTGACTAATTTGTAGTTCGCTTCATTCATCGATTCGTCAAATGAAAACGAATGACCTGCATTCATGCAAGTTGATTCCACCAAGCCAATTTCATTTATCCCACTTGCGGTGCGTTTTTTTAATAACGAAACATCGTCGTTAACACTATCCGGAAATGTTTGATCAACCAACCAACTGCCTACAAACGCATGTCCTTTGATTACAGTCAACAGGGGATTCAGTCCAACAGCCTCCAGACAGCTGGCATATAAGATGGCCATGTCAATGCAGGTTGCAAGCTTTTGAGAAAAAATGGTATCACACATTCGAATGCGTTGACCTTCTCTTTCAAAACTCGCCGGAGGTGAACAATAAACAATTCCAAGTTCGGCAATTGCTTCATAAATGGCTGCCATTTGCTTTTTAACGCGATCAGGATTTAAACTCTGGTAGGCATCAAAAGAAGGATCACCTGTCCAACGATTGAGTATATCAGAAGCTGATTTGATTATTTTGGATAGTTCGGCGTGGTTCGGCGTGACAAATGCTGCCAGCATCTCAGGCAACGTTCCAATACCATTCCATTGGTCGTATGCAAGTATGTCAACTGTATAATTATCCTTGAACAGAATTTCATTATTAGAGGAAATAGTCAAGCTTAGCTCGCCTGATATCCTTTCAGTCAATTCTGAAAGAAATCTGGCAGAAAGTTTTAAATTCTTAACATCTAATTCCAGACTTTGATTCTTTGGGATTAATTCAATTTGATGTTCCCAATTATTTGCGAACTCCGGATCACAGGTAATTTTAACCTGAATATCAGCGATATCTTCATCAGAACAATTTTCAATACTAAGTTTTCGGATAAGCGGTACTCGGTTTTGTTGGATGGCATAATTTGCGACAGGTGTGTATACAAATTCAACCTTGGGGTGAACAACAGTTTCAATCATAATTTCAGGTAGTCAAATAAGAATACTAAATGAAGATAGTAGTACTTCACTGTTTTGATTCATTCGACTATAAAATTAAATAATTCATTCAACAATAAGTGTACAAAATCTAATAGATTTTGTACACTTATATTTTACATTGAGAACTCTAATTAAACAACATTAATTCCATTCATCATTTTTTCTGTTCGACCATTTTATTCGCCAGTTCCTTGACTATTTTAACAGCAATCATCCCTTTTGGCGATATGCTGTATTTATTGTTATAAATCATTACCAAACAAGTGTATTGCGGATTTTCCACAGGGAAATAACCACAAAAAGAAGCAACATCCACCCGATTAACAATTGTATCTGCAGGATTGCCAAATTGAAATCGGGTCCATCCTGTTTTCCCGGCAACAGATATTTGCTCTGAGTCAGATGCAAAACCTGGACCTCGATGCGAAACTACCCTTGCCAAAGCTTTTTGAATAGCTTTAATGGTGGGTTCACTAGCAATCTGAGCATTCATTACCTTATCTTCAAAAACCATTTTGCCATTGTTCGCTATGGCATTGTAAAAAGTAATAATTTGAAGTGGCGAAAGATTAATTTCATACCCAATTCCCAAAAACTGAATCCATAGAAACTTATTCTTCAAGTATTCATCAGAGAATGGCTCCCCTAACGACATCTTTTTCAATTGGACTGAAAGTTGTTGAATACTATCACCAAATGCGTCCTCTATCGTCCGTATAGTGCCAATATTTGAACTCACAACAATAGCCTGTTCTCGTGATATTGTCCCGAATCCTCCATGTGCATAATTTGCATCAAGAATTTTAAATCCCCTATATTCATAGCTGCCACGTTCAGTTTCTACACTATCATTAATTGATATTTTACCGGTCTCCAACGCAGCCATCATGGCAATAGGCAAAAAGATGCTTCCAGGTTCATTCGAAACAGTAAACATCGTTTCGTCACCGGAAACAAGCAGAGTACCTTCCTTTAATTTAATACATGTTTTTGCTTTAATCTGACCACTTTTTACATCCATTACCAGAATTAATCCGGAGTCTGCTTCTGCCTTCGGAAGTTGCTCTTGTAAAACGGATGTCGCTGCTTTCTGTATTTCTAAATTGATGCCCGACGGCTTAACTCCTGAATACGAACAGGATAAAATGACAATTAACAGGACACCTATTGCCAGATAACTAGTTTTCATAAGTCTATTTGTTTTAGTTATTTCAAAATATCGTCGAATCCTGAAATGATATGATTTTCACGATCAATAATCCCCGATCTGCTATTTTTTGTCGCTTGATAATATCCTTTGAGATACCCATGATCAATACAAGAAAGATATTCATATTCAGGAGGGATCATAAAATGATTCTCCAGATTAAGAATACCACATAAATCATTGTTTAACCGA
>JBBQXI010000284.1:0-5678 GCA_038209805.1 Bacteroidales bacterium
AAGCGCGGGACTCCAATTGTAGATGAATTTTCAACAGCTTTAAATGCAAGTTCCGAAGGAATGACCATAAACGCTGTTCCTCCAACCAACATTTTTTTCAGGCCCGAATGTAATCCGGCGATTTGCTGTACATACGCCTGATTAATTGTTGTACTCGTTGCATCAATATAAAAAGTATACTCTTCGTAATTATGACCATATTTATCCTCAGTTGTAAAAACAACTGTTCCGTCGAGTAGCGTAATTTTAAAATTCAACTTTACGATATAACCTGATTTTACAGAATCACCTGTTCCTTTTATGTTATCCTTAAAATAGATTCCAGATACGTCTTTAAAATCGGCAAGGTTCTTATCCTTAATATATTTGTCGCGCTCAGTAACCTCGTCTTCATGCAATGCGTCCAGAGTATTTGTTTTACACGAAGTATAAATTCCGGAGAGCATAGCCATCAAACCGAGAATGTACAGATATTGTCTCATATTTTTTTTTTTGCGAAAGTACAAATTAAAATTAGCTTCTATTTAATATCAACCACTTCAATAACAAAAATTAACGGTGTATATTGTCGAATTGAACCAGATCCGGTTGTACCATATCCTTTTGCAGAAGGAATCAGAAAAACCGCTCTACCTCCTTCCCGCAAAACATCAACGCCTTCTTCCCATCCTTTTATCAAATTATCAACTTTATGCACATATGTCATTGTTCCGCCATTGTAGTCAGAAGCATCGAAAATTTCTCCAGTCGTAAAAAAGCCAATGTATTTTACAGTTATTGTTTGCCCCGACTTCACAGTTTCTCCAGTTCCCGCTTTCTCTACGATATAATTTATTCCAGTTGAGGTCTTATTAATAACCTCATTATTTTTAGCCATCGCAGTCATCCATTCATCCATTAAGGCCTGTTCACCATCCGAAGTGTAAAGAGTCGAAGTATTTACTTTACTATCAACAACATATTTCGCTATTTCTGTTTCCAGGTAAGCATACGAATCGCCATCCTTTTTACATCCTGAAATAACTACCATTGCAAAAAGAACAATGGAGCAAGTCTTTACATACAAATTCATCTTGGTCATAACTATTAATTAATTGATTGTTTAATTCGATCTTCAAATTCGGGAAGCAATTTCCCGAATTGATCCAAAGCTTCTGTTAAAGATGCATAAAGCTCCCCTCCGGCTGCGTTGCGATGACCTCCTCCATTAAAATATTTTTCAGACACTTCATTTACAGCGAATTTGCCTTTCGATCGGAATGATGCTTTAACGTATTTTTCCTTCTCAGTGAAAAGTACACTAAATACAACTCCTTTTATCGAAAGTGGCATGTTGACAAACCCTTCGTTGTCGCCTGTTTTAAAATTGAAAGCTTTCTGATCTTCCAGAGTAATGTACATGCAGGCAGAGTGATATTCAGGATAAACAATCATTCGGTTACTCAGGCAAAAGCCCATCAGTCGCATCCGATCTGCTGAATAGTTATCGTACACTTTAGAATGAATGTCAAGTTGATCGATGCCCATACGGGTAAGCTGAGCCACCACTTCAAACGTACTAGGGTTTGATACGTTAAAATCGAAAGACCCAGTGTCAGTCATAATGCCTGTGAAAAATGAGGTAGCGGCATTCTGGTCAATATGTTGAGCTAAGTCAGTTGACTGAAGCACTGAAAATATTAATTCGGCAGTAGAGCTAAAGGTGATGTCAGAAATTAGCAGATCGGTAAAATCTCCGGGATATGGATGATGATCAACCAAAATCTTTTTTCCGGCATAAGTTTCGACCAGTGATTTCATATCTCCAAGTCGTGAGAGCTGATTAAAATCCATGCAAATCAACAGATCCGATTCTTCTATGGCTCTTGCTGACTGCTTGGGATGATGGCTATGGATGATTACTTCATCGTGCCCATCCATCCAGTGATAAAATTCGGGGTATTTCGTTGGACTAACAACTTTAACTTTATGTCCTGCATTTTTCAGAACGCGCCATAAACCAAGAACTGAGCCCATTGCATCGCCATCCGGATTCATATGTGGAATCAAAACTATCGATTTGGAACTATTCCGGACTAGCTGCCCGAAACTATTAATTAATTCAATATCAACTCTTTCCAATTATTCTATTTTAAAATAAGCTACAAATATAAAAATAAAGCCGATGGAGTTGAGTTAACAAAATGAATTTTCACTAAATTGGGTTCCGTTTAAAAACACATAAAATACGATTCATATGTCAGGAAATCAAACCTTTACGATAATTAAACCAGTCGCTGTTCAGAAGAACTACATCGGATCAATACTGCACATGATCACGGAAGCTGGATTCAGGGTAAAAGCAATGAAATTCACACACTTAACCAAGACTCAGGCCATGGAATTCTACAGCGTTCATGCCGGAAAATACTTTTTTGAAGATTTAACATCTTTTATGAGTTCAGGACCAATTGTTGCAGCAATACTTGAAAAAGAAAATGCAGTAGAAGATTACAGACATCTGATTGGCGCAACGGATCCCTCAAAAGCTGAAGAAGGAACAATCCGTAAATTGTATGCCGAATCGATGTCACACAATGCAGTCCACGGATCGGATAGCGATGAAAATGCCATTATTGAAAGTGATTTTTTTTTCTCAAAAACTGAAAGATACTAAATCTCTTATTCCTGATGCAGCCAAATTAAATTCTGATTAATCTTTACTTGTTAGTTACACTCCGCTTCATTTTGATTATACATTTGAGGACGGAGAATTATTATTGACCAGATTCGCATGTTCCTAAATTTAAAAATCATGAATAAAAAACTTTTGACCTTTCTTATAGCTGGCATTATTGGAACCTCAACAATGGCACAGAATTTCGGTGAAAGCGACAATTTTACGACAAAACGAACTCCTGAGCCTTTCTTGTTTTCAATAAGTACACTGACTCCCGAGGATCTAAAATGGAGTCTTGATTATTCCGGGGGTTATGGTGAAAGAGTTTCTGGGCCTTTTGGATATGATGGAATAAACCAGCAATTTGCAGTAAAAGGGTACCTGGGGAAACGCTTTACCTTTATCGCCAATGCCTCTTTGGGTTTTCCTCTTGAGAACAATATTGCAAGCGCTCAGCAAATAGAGGTTATCCGTGACATTCTGGGAGGCAAAAAAGTTCTTGGACTGAGAGTTGGAGCCGGGTTAGGAGTTAGAAGAGATTATAGTGATGTAAAATCGTTACTAAGCAGAATTACCTTTTCATACGAAATGCCACAATGGAAATTTAGCGGCAATCTACTTCTTGAAAAAGCGCTCGCCTCAAAACGTGATAAAATTGATGTTATAACCAGTTTGGGAATTCACTATCGCTTATCCGAAAACTTTTATGGTGGAATTGAAGCTGTAGGCGAAGATTTGGAAGGCTTTTGGGATAAAGAAGAAGCCGAAGGTGGTGCTAAAATGCTGATTGGTCCTTCTCTAAGTTTGTCACCGAAAAAATCAAGACTGTCATTTGCTCTTTCAGGCGGACCGGTGTTTTATGCTACACAAAACCAACTTACAAATCCGGAAGCAATCCGTGAGCTTCCTTCGGAAGCGGGTTTAATGGTAAGAGCCCGGGTAATATTTAATTTGTCAGGATCCTAAATATTATAACATATATTGGTAGAGACGCAATGCATTGCGTCTCTACGCATCCTATCTAAAAACAATGGTTTTAATCAACTCTTCACCAACCACTTCATTCAGGCGAACACGTATTTCTTCCTTCATCATTAACAGTTCATTGCGAACAATTGGCGAAGTTGTTTCAACAAACAAGATGCTGTTTTTAATGTACAAATTCCCTGTATAGCGCGATACCGTTTTGCCCATTACCGACTCCCACGATTTAATCAGGTCGAGTTCATTTAGTTTTCGTTCGAGGTGATTTTCCTGAACATAGCTTTTAAGCACACTACTTATACTTTGAGTATTACTTTTTCTCATTAAATTCTAATTAAACTACATTTCCATCACTGATGGTAAAAATCCGTGATTCAGTTTCCAAACCAGCAATAATCTGGTCGAGGTGTTCCCGATTGGTATCGGTAATAAAGATCTGTCCAAAATGATCGTCGGCAACCAGTTTTACGATCTGTTCCACACGGTTCTTGTCCAGCTTATCAAAAATATCATCCAACAATAAAATTGGTGTCAATCCTGAAATTGCTTTCATAAAATCGAACTGAGCCAATTTGAGGGCGACAAGGTAAGTCTTTTTTTGGCCTTGCGAGCCAAATTTCCGAATCGGATAACCAGCCAATTCAAACTCGAAGTCTTCTTTGTGAATACCAGTGGTTGTGTATTGAAGCATGCGATCCTTCCCAATTGAATCTTTCAGCAACTGTTCAAAACTATGGTTGGTTAAATCAGACTGATGCTTCAAGCCCACAATTTCTTTTCCGCCAGAAATCAGTTCATAGTAATTCTGAAAAATGGGCTGCAAATTCTCGATGAAAACCTTACGAACCTCGTGAATCTGCTGTCCGTATTTTACGAGCTGATCATCCCAAACCTCAAGCGAATCCAACTGAAAGTTATTTCTTCCGGCAAACTGTTTCAGTAAATTATTTCGTTGCTGCAAAGCCCTGTTATATCGGATCAAATTTTCAAGATAAACGGCATCGTACTGCGAAATAACCGCATCAACAAAACGGCGACGGTCTTCACTTCCTCCAGAAATCAGGTTAGTATCTGATGGTGTAACAATAATCAATGGAATTAGCCCAATATGCTCCGACAATTTTTTGTATTCCTTCTGGTTTCGCTTGACAATTTTTTTTTGATTACGTTTCAAACCACAATAAATAACTTCATCCGATTCGAGCCTGGTGTATTTACCCTGTATCATAAAAAATTCCTGATCGAACCTTATATTTTGACCATCGACCGAATTCAGGAAACTTTTGCAGAACGAAAGGTAATAAATGGCATCCATCAGGTTAGTTTTGCCTGCACCATTATTCCCTATAAAACAATTTAAGCTGTCAGAAAACTTAAATTCAGCATGTTCAAAGTTCTTGAAATTAACAACCGACAATTCTTGAATATACATCTTAAAGCCTGTTTAATTCAACAAAACTACAAATTCCGGCTGTGAAACCGGATAAAAAAATCGTTATTCAGGATAATAACATCAATGTGTTGATTAATATTCATTTTTATCTCGGAAATCTGCCGTTTATTTTTGAAAATAATATATTTTTGCCTCTCGATTTTCGAACTATACTTTAAAAGATGGCAAAAGACAAAAAAAACACTCAGGTGGATAACCTAACCGAAGTAGAAAGTGCATTAACCAAAACAGAGCAGTTTCTAGAATCAAACTCCAAATTAATTGGTATCGTAGTCGGTGCAATTGTAGTTGTAGCTGTTGGTTATCTTGGTTTAAACAAATTCTACCTTGAACCACGGACAAAAGAAGCCCAGGAACAAATGTTTATGGCTCAGAATTATTTTGAAAAAGACTCTTTTAACATGGCTCTTAACGGCGATGGTAACAATCCGGGTTTTTTGGATATCATCGATGATTTTGGATCGACAAAAGCAGGTAAACTTTCATACTATTATGCTGGTGTTTCTTATTTAAAAATGGGTCAGTTCGACAAAGCAATTGACTACCTAAAAAAATTCGATACCGACGATGCTCTGTTAGGCC
>JBBQXI010000285.1:0-5642 GCA_038209805.1 Bacteroidales bacterium
CCGATCGTTCGCACGTTTTAAAAGTTCAGACCATTCGCCTATTTTACTGTAAATAGATTGAATTTCGTTGATTATAAGTTCCGGATCATTTAATGCGCTTTGATTACCTGATTTCTTACCTGAACTTATATTAAATTTTTCAAGTTTAACATTGGCAATCATGGCATAAACGAATGCCGGATCATTCAATAAAAATGATTTCCAGTTTTCAATGGGCTGTTTGTCGGCACTGTGGAAAATAAGGTTTTCGGAAAATTTAAGGGTAAATTGTACCATATCCAACATCGTTCTTTCGTCGATTGCGATATAGGCAGCATCGAGTGCTTTATTTTTCCTTAACTCCTGACTAGTTCCTTTATTCATTCCGGTCAATTAAAAAAGTTGAGACTTTTATAAATTTGTTCCCTCGTTGACATAAAAGGGGTAAACCATGTTACTCCTTGTATTCGTAGTGATTATTTTATAATAAATATAGATAAATATCTTTCCATCGATCTGGTTGTCAGCCGATAGATCACCGTTTATCTGGCTATTATTACTAATGTCAATTTTTTCGAGCTTTATTCTGGGTTCGTTATACAGCAATGCATCGTAAATCGCATCTTTCAGCATACTCATGTGAGTCGGATCATTCGATTCGAAAACATACTTCCGGATACCACAACCGAATGTTGTAAACATGATGCGTTCTCCGGGTATAGTCTCAATTATTATTCGGATGCTTTGTCGTATATCTTCTTCGGCAGCAACTGTTTCAACAGTTCCCAGTTCGAAATTGAAAGCGGGAGGAAATGCCCAACCTCTTCCTAAAAAGGAATCATCTTTTTCATTCATTGCTTTAACCTCCTATTATTACTGTTGGACAACCCAATATGATGCTGCCACCGTGAGCTGTACTGTCGCCCATTCGGGCAGCAGGCTTACCGGTAATCAATACCGTAGCCGAACCTTTAACGATTGAATCAGGAGGCCCAACACAAACAAGGTTATCGCCAACAACTGCTGCCGGAAGACTGCCAATCAATACGGTAGGAGCGCCTGGCCCTATTATTGGTCCGCCTACATGTGGAATGGGTGGTAGTCCGGGTGTTTGCATCGGACAAACATGCATATCGGTTAATCTGGCAGCTAATCCCATAGTTTATCTGTTTAATTAATCATTACTATACCACCTTTTATGGTTGTTTGTCCTGAAGCTGAAACCTCAGCGGTTGCATTTCCTTTAGCTGTGAAACCTGTTTTGGCGCTTAACTGAACATTTAATCCGTCAGCTTTTACATCTGATTTGGCTGACAAATTAAGGCCCCCTGTTGCCGAAATAGTGATGTCGCCCTTTGCAGTTAACTTGATGTCTTTGGGGCTATCCATGGTTATTCCTAAATCATCCATGATAACCGAGTTGCCCGAAATGTCTTTGATGTTTATCTTTTTATCCTTGTCGTCTAAGGTGAACGAATTTCCTCCCGGAGTTTCAATATTCAGGATTTTATCTTCGTCATCAAACCTGATTTTTATGCCCGACTTTGAAAAAATGGATTTAAACTGATTTTTGTTGTCAGGTATTTCCTTTGGCGTGTTTTTGGAACTGTACAAAGAGCCGGTGATGATGGCAAACCTTGGATCGTTATTGATGAAATTCAGCAAAACTTCATCGCCCACTTCAGGAAAGAAAAAAAAGCCGGCATTGGCTGACGCATAAGGGAAAGCCAATCGTGCCCAAATACCATCATCCTGTCCTGTACCGGCGAAAGCAGGTAATTTTACCAATACACGAAATTCTCCATCCGGGTCTTCTTCAATTTTTTTTACGGTAGCTATTTGTGTTCCGCCCGAGGCTGGGATTATGCCCGATGCCCTAATTTCCTGAATATCTGGCAATGCAGCGTGCAACTGTAATGATTTTCCGACGTAAAGTGTTGTGAGCCAATTACCACCCTGTATGGAATGACTCACTTTTGTGATGAATGCGTTACCATTATACCTTGCGCTAAAACCTGAAATTTCAACTACATCTCCGGAGAGTAGGTCAGCGACTCCCTGAATGGTAATTCTTCCCTGTATTTTACTTAGCTCGGCTTTGGTCGAAAGGGTTTCGCCCCATGTTTTTAATTCGCTTTCGGGTATTGAAACCGACAAATAAAAACCGGAATTTCCATTGTCAACAGCTTCTGATAGTTTTTGAGCTGTGAGGTTTCCAAGCGACAAATTATTGGTTTGGCTCACGTCTACAGAACTTTCTTTTTGCTGTTTAATGTCCCACGCTGTAAATTGGTATGTTCCGGCTATTTTTTCGCTATCAATTGTCAAATCAATATCAATAATCGATTGAGAAGCAATTAGTTTATATTTTGGGGATTGACTAAAATCGATTTTCTTAATAATCAGTGAATTTTTATCCGTCAGCACACACATGTTATTCATTTCGGCCCTGATAACGGTAAAGTCCCAATCACTGCAATTGTATTGAATAATTACAGGAAGCACTGTTGTTGTGGCATCAACGGATACCGACAGACCATATTTGCCGGCAATGGCTTGTATGGCATCCGAATCTTTTTCATTCTGAAAGATGGCATTAAATCGTCCTTTGGTCATTTTTACGGCTTCATCCTTGCAGATGACCAACAGTTGTGATCTGCCATTTTTAATTGATAATCCTTGCGAAATTACGATTCCTTCAAAAACCGGTTTGTTAATGCTGTCGTATCCAATCGATATTTTTATTTTGTTCCCTGGAATAAAGTCATTTCCTTCACTGTTTATGTAAGGTTCATTTACCAACCCAATAACCCCACCATCAGAAATTACAAGGGATGCGGCGGTAATTTTGTTCAACTCCATCTGAATGGAGATTTCAATAATCTCAACCGTATCCTTAATTTTGGCGCCATTGATAAGTATATCAAAGCTTAATACCCCATCTGATTCTTCAAATACCGTTGGCATATTTTTAAATTACTGGTGGAAAAATGATTTTATCACCTGGTTTAATTGCCCTGAAATTGGTTAAGTCATTGACTTGGGCTATTTTCAGGTAAAAGCTGCTGTCACCATATATTCGCTGGC
Source organism: Bacteroidales bacterium (assembly GCA_038209805.1). Classification (GTDB taxonomy): domain Bacteria; phylum Bacteroidota; class Bacteroidia; order Bacteroidales; family Prolixibacteraceae; genus Aquipluma. The sequence continues at coordinate 3,067 of JBBQXI010000285.1, forward strand.
ACATCAGTGGAAGATTGTCACCATCAAAAACGGTTCGTACATGAGTGAGATCTGATGAGTTTTTCTTTTCTTCCAATGCCTTTTTCTTGGCACTTTCCGATGCAATTAATACTGCGGTAGCTTCAGCTCGCAATGGCGACCCATCCATATCAAGCATGGTGTAATTGACATTCCAGGATTTCAATCTTCCATGAAATAACGATTGTGTACCCCAGTAAACTCTCAGAAAATTAGGTTCATGAATATCACCATTGTATTGATAAATCAGTTCTTTCACTTCTTTAATCTGATCATCAACTTTATTCTTCGATATAATTCCGGTTCCATCAAAAAAGAATACGATTTCAAACAATCCGGAACCACCTCCTTTATACTTCGCAGTCTGAACACTCGAACCATTGGTAGTATCTGAAGTGGAATACTGCTGCTCGTTCTTTAGCTTATAATTTTCCGGATTAACCAATACGTCGTATTCCCCAACCCGGCTTGAATAATCGGGATCTTTGAAAGCAACAATTTTCATTTTTGTTAATTCGCCCATAGTCGATTATCTGATTGTTTTTGTTTCTATTTTTTGGATAACTTTTTCAATACATTCTTTTTCAATTTCCTTTTTCATTTGCTCCAGATATTGGAGTAAATTTTCTTTTTCCAGCGAAGAATCAGTAATGGATGTGTTATCGCCCAATACAATTCCCCTGACTATGAGTTCTTTTACAATCAATGTCATGCGTTATCTTTTCTAAAAAGTCGGTATTTCAATGTCAGTGATTCGATGGCCAATTGGTTGCTCGTACTATTCAATGTCGATAACTCCCAGGAAATTGGAAAAGCTCCGATGATTGACCACGAAGCCAGGATTGTGCCATCAGCGCCCAATAGCGCAAGTATGATATCTTTTGGATCAAACCTGAAATTTTCAATGGCATCTCTGCACCATTTGTCCAAACTGGAGTTAACCAATAAGCATCGTTTTAGAACAAGGTTTTCGTACTTCGGTGGAGTAGGGAGGTGATGAACAAAATTATTGTCACCGCCTTCCTTTTTCTCAACCGTTCCAATAGTTACTTTCAAACCTGACACCTCCTGAAAACTACTGTCCATATCGTCTAAGCCACCAAATTTTACTGAAAAGTAAAAGGCTGTTGGCGGAGCATATTCGGGTTTGAAAAAACTATTATTTCCCATTACTATTAGCCGTTTGCGATGGTTAATCCTTCGTGCATGATTTCGATGCTTTCAACAGCAACTTCATTGGCGTTCGACTTCAGATCTGTAGAACTGATTTTTGTTGGCCAGGCATTTAGCAGCGTCCAGGTCATCGTAGGATTACCACCCTCGTCCATCAGTTTAATAACCACATTCTGGCGTTCGATGGTATTCATTTTGATCTTATTATACCAGTCCCAAAAGCTGTTATCATTGGCAAAAACACCCTTTTTCATGGTTACATTACTGTTTTTTACAATCCCAGGCATATTGATTTCTGAAAATACCGGGCTGTTACCATGTCGGTAGGGTATTGGCTGTGCTTCAATGTTTAAGCCACTAACTTCCTGAAAAGGAATGTTGGTTGTACTGCCCCAATCAACCATAAAATAAAATTTTGGTAGTGGCCAGTTTTTGTCTTGTGCTTCTCCTGCCATGATGTTTAATTTTTATAAGGTTTATGATTTAAATTTTAAATTATGATTTTTGCATTTGTTGTTCGAATGTCACAACAATGAATTCCGCAGGTCTGACGATAGCAAGTTTCACTGATACCAGCATTTTACCTTCCAGAATGTCTAAACCCGTCATGGTTGCCCCAAGACCTACCTGAACATCGAAAGCATCATCAGGCGAAGCTCCTGCCAACGCACCTTGTTTCCATTTTTCAGTAAGGAAATTAATAATCATGCTTCGCACGGATACCCATGTGTTAGCATCATTGGGTTCAAAAACATAGGAGCGCAGAGCCATTTTAATCGACTGCTCCAACATGATCATGGTCCTTCTGACATTGATATATTTCCAGTCGAGGCTATTGCCGTCAAGCGTTCTTCCACCCCAAACCAGAGTGCCTATTCCCGGGAATGTCCGGATTGCGTTAACAGATTTTCCGGAAGTTGCGTCAACATTTAGATCTTCCTGATCGTCATGGGTGATGTTTGTTGTTGGCTTAACAACACTGTTAAGACTGATGTTTGCAGGCGATTTCCATACACCACGGCTATTGTCAACCATTGTATAAACACCGGCCATAGCAGACGACGGAGGCAAAATATTTATTACAGCCCGGATCTCGTCTAATAAATTGGAATAGGTTGGGCTGACAGCAATGAGCCCCAGATGGAAATTGCGTTTTTTGTTATCCTTGTACGCATCTAATAATTTTTTAACTTCTTTTGAATTTTCAATATCGAGACTGTTAAATGCGTTCTCATCAAACGAAGCATCCAATTTACCGTCGACAACAAAAGTGGTTCCATCGGGATTATCAGCCTTTAATGCAAGGGCTAGTTCCTTCGGTTTATCTTTTAAAAGTCCAGACCTGAATTTATTTTCGCTGTCAGGATAACCTTTTATAACTTCCG
>JBBQXI010000286.1:0-5627 GCA_038209805.1 Bacteroidales bacterium
ACAAACGTAAAACAAAAGGTTATCAGGAAGTGGCTTTTGATTCACTGGCAACAGCTGTAGGCGACGAACCTCTCCAAATCAAACGAAAATTTAAAGACATTCAGGTTGTCGTTGACGAAAAGCGTGTTCATGCAATCAAAAAAATTCAGATACAAGAGCCTAGTCAATTGCCGGATATTATTCTGCTCGACGATGCTTTTCAGCACCGAAGTGTGAGTGCGGGGATCAACATCTTGCTGATCGACTTTAACCGCCCGATTGATAAGGATCAATTGATGCCGGTTGGACGATTACGCGAGTCGAAATGGCAGATGCGCCGCGCCAACCTGATTATTTACACCAAATGTCCGCAAGAAATTTCACCAATCACCCGACGGATTATCATGAAAGACGTGAATTTGAGACCTTATCAAAATCTGTTTTTTACGACAATGGTTTATCAACCTCTTACTCCGGTTTTTCCTGAAGAGGCTATTGGAACGCCAAAACTGGCATCAGATAAAGTAAGTGTTTTATTGATTACCGGAATTGCTAATCCAGAACATTTGCGCAAATACCTGAGTACGTTTACCGAAAGCATTACCGACTTAAAATATCCTGATCATCACAACTTTAATGCTTCAAACATTCAGCAAATTGAGCAGAAATTTATTGGAATTGAAGCTGAAAATAAGATCATCATTACCACGGAGAAAGATTCGATGCGATTGAAAGACATGAATTTATCGCCTCTAGTGAAATCACATTTATTCTATATTCCGCTGAAAATTAAGTTCCTCGACAGCGAAGGAAAAAACTTTGACGAAAAAATTGTAACCTATGTTAGAGAAAATAAAAGCAACCGCGACCTTCATAAGCGAAAGAGTAAAAAAGCCAATTGATGCCGGAATCATCTTGGGTTCGGGTCTGGGAGGACTGGTAAACGAAATCGATGTTGAACTGACTATTCCGTATAGCCAAATTCCCGATTTCCCGGTTTCTACCGTTGAAGGACATTCCGGACAACTAATTTTTGGTCAGCTTGGCGGTAAAAATGTACTTGCCATGCAAGGACGTTTTCATTATTACGAAGGCTATTCCATGAAGGAAGTTACGTTTCCTGTCCGGGTAATGAAAATGCTGGGTATTAATACCTTGTTCGTATCGAATGCTTCCGGTGGATTGAATCCCGATTATAAAGTGGGCGACGTGATTATTATTTCCGATCACATTAATTTTTTCCCTGAACATCCGCTGCGTGGCAAAAATATCAATGTGATCGGAACCCGGTTTCCGGATATGAGTAAATCGTACGATCCCCATTTGCGCAACAGGGCGAAAGCAATAGCTCTTAAAAATGGCATCGCAGTGCGCGAAGGTGTTTATGTTGGTGTCTCCGGACCAACTTTCGAAACACCTGCCGAATACCTGATGTTCCGTCATTTGGGCGCCGATATTGTTGGCATGTCAACTGTTCCTGAAGTGATTGTGGCGAGACATATGGACATGACTGTTTTCGGAATTTCGATTGTGACCGACAGCGGCGTTCCCGGCCAAATTGTTGAAATATCGCACGAAGAAGTTCAGGAAGTGGCCATGAAAGCCGAACCCAACATGACCCTGATCTTGAAGGAATTGGTTGCCGGATTATAAAACATAGCCCCTCCCAACCTCCCCGAGGGGAGGCTTAAGCGATAAACCTGAATCATGACCGTAATTCCCGGATATAAGCAAATCCTCATCAAAACATGGTTTCTGACTTTTGAAGGAAACTTGCCGGAATCACCATTTGCTGAAGAATCCATCAGCATCGAACGATGGGAAAATCCTTCGGCAGTGGAATATCTGGAAATTTACAAGGCTGTTGGCGAAAAGTGGGGTTGGACGGGTCGATTGCTGAAATCGCCCGAAGAACTGTCTGAAATTTTGAATGCTGAAAATAGCGAGGTCTGGCTTTTTCAAGTTGAAAATGAAACTGCAGGCTTCTTCGAACTGGTTCGCGCTGAAGCTGAAGTCGAAATTGTTTATCTTGGACTGAAACCCGAATGGATAGGGAAGGGGTTGGGACAAAAATTGATTCAGGCATCGGTTTCTGTGGCCGGACAAAATGGAGCAAAAGTGTGGTTGCATACTTGTGAACGAGACCACGAATCTGCATTAATGGCATACCAAAAAGCCGGTTTTAAAATTGAGAAGGAACTTATTTCATTAGAATATTATCCTGAATAATCATGAATTTACCCACTTTTGAAGACATCAAATCGGCTCACTACCGCATTCGTCCGTATGTTCACCACACCCCGGTTTTAAGTTCGAAAAGCATCAACGAAATTGTTGGCGCTGAACTGTTTTTTAAATGCGAAAATCTTCAAAAGGTTGGCGCTTTCAAGTTTCGAGGAGCCTGCAACTCAGTTTTTTCCCTTTCCGATGTGGAAGCTAAATACGGGGTTTGCACCCATTCATCCGGAAACCATGCAGCGGCTTTGGCTTTAGCTGCCCGAATGCGTGGTATTCCGGCGTACATTGTAATGCCCGAAAATGCTCCGGAAATCAAAAAAATAGCAGTGGCCGGATACGGTGCTCAGATTACTTTTTGCACACCAACTCTGGAAGCGAGAGAATCAACTTTAAAAAAAGTCGCTACTGAAACCGGAGCAACTGAAATTCACCCGTACAACTATTTCAATGTAATTTGCGGACAGGGAACTGCGGCCAAAGAACTGATCGAAGAAATTGGGACACTCGATATTGTGATGGCTCCAGTTGGCGGAGGTGGATTACTAAGTGGAACAGCGCTTTCAACTAAAGCATTGCTTCCAAACGCTCGAGTGATTGCCGCCGAACCTGCCGGAGCTGATGATGCTTTTCGCTCGTTTTATTCAAAAACGCTTCAACCATCAGTTTCGCCCAAAACCATTGCTGACGGATTGCTGACTTCACTTGGCAGTATCACTTTCCCAATTATCCTGAACGAAGTAGATCAGATTGCAACTGTTTCGGAAGAAGGTATTGTTGCCGCCATGCGCATGATTTGGGAACGGATGAAAATCATCATAGAACCGTCATCGGCTGTTCCGTTGGCTGCTATCCTCGAAAATAAAGTGGATGTAAAAGGTAAAAAGGTTGGAATTATTCTAAGCGGTGGAAATGTCGATTTAGGAAAATTGCCATTCTAAAAAGTTATATTCTTGAAGCCAATTTACATTTGTTGCCGAAGTATATCTTAAATCCTTATTGAGCCACGAAACCCGCGAACGGCGTAGTAAGAATCGGCACCATTGTGATATACGAAGACATGGTTGTAGCGTCGATCACAAAAGAGGGCACCACCGAGCTTTCTAATCTCAACAGGTGTTTTCACCCAGCTCGATGTTTTGGTATCGAAATTTCCAAGATTCTGCAATTCCCTGTATTGTTCTTCCGATAAAAGCTCAATGCCCATCGCAGTAGCCATTTCAATTGCATTATTTTCAGGTTTATGCTCTTTCCTCGAATCCAGCGCTTCGCGATCGTAACAAAGGCTTCTGCGGCCTTTCGGACTTTCTGCCGAGCAATCCTGAAAAATGTATTCGTCGGTCCTTTCATCATAACCAACAACATTTGGCTCACCGCCAGTTTTTTCCATTTCGTTCAACGACCAAATTTTTTCAGCGTTTGCTTCCAATCTGGAATATACATTAGCCCATTCAATATCTAGATGCAGATTCATGTTTTTCTCAAAACGGGCTTTTAATGCTCTGATTAGTTCTTCTTGTTGTCCGGGCGACAACTCTTTCGTAATTTCCATTGTCCTGGTTGTTATTCTGATTCGTTGCAATTTCTTGTAAACAACTATGTGCCCGGTTTGGTTGCTCCTGCTTTCGTTTGGTAATTTAGCCAAAGCTCTTCGTGGGTTCGGTGTGTATCAATGATGCTCATTGTTTCGTGTATTTATTACTGAACGTATAAACCAGACTTACATTCCAAAGAAAGTCCTCACCAACAGGGATTTCTGTATGTATGGTCTTGTTTACAAGCATTGAGACTGATAGTGGAAAATTTCGCTTTGCCAGACTCCAGCTTGCGTTTACATAAAATCCGTGATTTTCGTCCATTTTCAGGAAATATACCGAAGGGTTAAAGCCCATATAAAATTGATCCGTCAGTTTTATATTCGAAAAGGCGGTTCTTAAAGCAAGATAATGTGTGTTTTTGATCGCATCTTTTTCAACGCCATATACATACATGTAGTAAGGCATAATGCTAATATTTTTTGTTGCGAAATAACTTGCAGTCAGATCTCCCGTCAACGTTCGGCTGGTCCTTATAATGTTGTCAGTAACATTATTGTTGGTTACAGATATGGTTTTAAAAACAACTGTCGGATTCGCACGGACTTTAAAAAGAAACTTATCTGTTTTTAGCATATCATAACGCCACCAGAAAATGAACATCCAGGGCTTACCATCCAATGCAAAACGAAACTCAGGTTCGAAGCGGAGTCTGTTGCCAACCGACATAAAAACGATTGCTGCAGGTTTACCCAAAGTTAGATTAGGAATGGATGAAATCCCTTTATTTGTAAGTGTAATAAACCCTTCAAAATTGACTGGAACTTTTGTGCTGTCAGTCTTTTGCGAAAAAGTAGTTACAGGAATAGCTAAAAGCAGATAAAACAAAAATGAAAGCCGGCATTGAATTACTTTAATCATAAGGTTGTGCTGCAAAGGTTTAGTGCTAAAAAGTAATGCTGTCGTTTTAGTACATACAAAATAAAATAGGCATGTAACGACTTCTAATACAACACAAAAATAAATTAAAAGTCATACAACCGTTTTCCTGTGGAGCTTAAGTTAATCATTTTTGCATTTCCCTCCGAATAACGGTCACCTTGAACATCAATTTTTGATGAAGCGGCGTTTATTTCCTGAAGTTCGTCAGCTGTGAATCCGATTGCAGTAGCTCCGAGATTCTCGTGTAAACGATGCAACTTTGTAGTTCCTGAAATGGGGACGAACCAAGGCTTTTGAGCCAATACCCATGCGAGTGCAATTTGTGCCGATGTGGCATTCTTGCGTTTTGCAAATGCAGTTACCAAATCAACAAATGCCATATTGGCTTTCAGGTTTTCGGGCGATAAACGTGGAACTGTACTCCAGAAGTCATTACTGTCAAAGGTGGTGTTTTGATCCATTTGGCCGGTCAGGAAACCCTTGCCAAGCGGACTAAACGGAACAAATCCGATTCCCAATTCTTCGAGTGTTGGAATGATTTCGTCTTCAGGCTCGCGCCACCACAATGAATATTCGCTCTGCAAAGCAGTAACCGGTTGGACGGCGTGTGCACGGCGGATCACCTTAACCCCGGCTTCTGAAAGTCCGAAATATTTCACTTTCCCTTCCTGAATTAAATCCTTTACTGCACCTGCAACATCCTCAATCGGAACACCGGGATCGACACGATGCTGGTAATACAAATCTATTGCATCGACATTCAACCTTTTCAATGAGCCTTCAACAACCTTTTTAACTAAAGTTTCCCACATTTAATAAGCCCAATAATCGGGACTGTTAAATTTCATAATTTACTGTTTAATTGACCTTTAAATTTGATATTATCAGGCTATTGCAAGCCATGTAGCAATTTTGTTGTTATTTTGGTCATTATCT
>JBBQXI010000287.1:0-5618 GCA_038209805.1 Bacteroidales bacterium
GGATCCAATTCGTGGCACTTTTCTGGAGCATTTCTTTATGCAATTTGAGCATCATCCCTGGCACGGACTTCGATTCTGGGATTTGATTCAGCCATTTTTCATGTTCATTGTTGGGGTTGCGATGCCCTTCTCGTACCGAAACCGAATATCAAAAGGTGAATCTCACGGCACCATAACCCGACATATTATTCAAAGAGCTTTCATCCTGCTGGCTTTTGGCGTTGGACTTCAGTGCGGATACAGTAAAAAACTGGTTTGGGAACTTTGGGGAGTACTCTCGCAACTTTCGGTTACCATACCAATTGCCTACTTCCTGATGAAGTATCCGATTAAAGTGCAACTTACTGTTTCACTTTTGCTTCTGCTGATAACCGACCTTATTTACCGTAATTTTTCGATTGAAGGTTTTAATCAGCCTTGGGTAATCGACAAAAACTTTGGGAGCTGGATGGATATGCGATTAATGGGCAAGCTGAATAATGGCGGAGGATGGGTTGCAATCAATTGTATCTCAACAGCAGCACACACCATATGGGGAGTTTTAGCCGGACAATTGCTAATCAAAGATGTAAGCCAAAAATGCAAATTCAAAACACTCTTAATTGTGGGAGGCATTTCCCTGTTTATTGGCTACGGTCTCGATTTGACAGGCATTACCCCGATCATCAAACGAATTGCTACTTCTTCATTTGTTTTTACCTCGGGCGGATGGGCTCTGATTGGCCTGGCACTAAGTTACTGGTTGATTGACATTAAAGGATACAAAAATTGGATATTCATCTTTACGGTTGTAGGAACAAATTCGATCTTTATTTACATTTTCTTTCAAACAGTAGGCAGTCAGTGGGTCAACGATTTCATTGCCATTTTTTCAAAAGGCATTCTTCAATGGACAGGCGCCTCTGAATTTATTCTGAATTTATTTACCTGCCTTGTTATATTAGCCGCAGAATGGGGTCTGTGCTATTGGTTGAATCGAAGAAAAATTTTCTTCAGGATTTAATTAACACGATTTCAGGCGACAATAAATACTGAAATTCCAAGACTTAATATTTGCAGTGCTAATAATTGTTAATTCAAGCCATTTATGAAACAATGATGAGCCGCTTAGCGTATTTAGACTTGACTTTGCAATCTATATTTTGAACTTTTTTGGGTTGATTGGTTTTTTTGTGAAAAGCAAAGTTCGTAAGGTAATTTTAGTTGTTTGTATAGAGAAAAGCGGTGGTTGTCACCGCTTTTCTCTTTTTAGTAAAACCCATTGGAAACATTTTCAGCAAAATAATCAGAATTTTTCATCCACCTTAGGTTTGATAAATCATTAAAACTTTTTAAATATTTAACGAAAGTTGTGACTTGATTCAGAAATAAATAAAATACATTTGTATTTCCATAAACCGAGGTAAATTTTTCCATTATGACTTTTTCTCAGGTAAATCAGGTTGAAGGAAGCGATATGAATGTCGTGGAACTGAAAAATAATTTTCAGAAACGGAAAATAATCAAGAATTTATTCCTCTATGGAGCCATGACCAACACCGATCTTGGACAGTTTGTCAAACTCAGTACTCCAAAGATAATCAGCCTGCTCAACGATTTGAAAACAGAAGGGCTCGTTGAGGAGCTCGGACAAGGCAATTCGAGCGGAGGAAGACGGCCAAATTTGTATGGCAACAAAGAGGATGCTTTCTACATCATCGGCATTTCAATAAACATATACAAAACTTCGGTCTCCATATTCAATGCAAAAAACCAGAAGGTTACCGACGACCATATCTTAACGCTGACCATATCGCACGGAACAACCATCATCGACCCAATTGTTAATTTTACCGAAAACGTCATCCGCGAAAAACAAATTCCGAGGGAAAAAATATTGGGCATTGGGATTGAAATGCCCGGAATGGTTGATTCTGAAACAGGTATAAATAAAACATACATGGTTTCGAACCAACCTGTTGCTGAAGTATTCAGTAAAAAATTCGGAATGGAAGTTTTGATTGAGAATGACGCCAAAGCACGGGCATTTGCCGAACTTCGCTTCGGATTGGCTCATGGCCGGAAAAACATATTGGCCATTCACCTCGATTGGGGTATTGGCCTAGGGATCATCGTAAACGGGAAGTTGTACAAGGGACGCGATGGATTTGCCGGTGAGTTCGGACATTTACCAATGGTTGACAACGGAATATTGTGCAAATGCGGCAAACAAGGTTGTCTCGAAACCATTGCATCGGGCACTGCAATTGCCCGCATGGCAAAAGAAGGAATGGCAACTGGTCGTTCAACTTTTCTTGGTGAATTGAAAGACGACGATCAGGAGAATAATGAAATCAGGAAAGTTGTTCAGGCTGCAACAATGGGCGACCAGTATTCAATTTCAATTCTGGCCAATGTTGGTCACTGGCTTGGTAAAGGCTTTGCTTATCTCATCCAGATCTTTAATCCTGAATTAATTATTCTGGGCGGAAGGATGTCGGAAGCCAATCAGTTTATACTTCCACCCATACAGCAGTCTATTCAGATTTTTTGCAATCCGGAATTAGGAAATGAAATTGAAATAAAAGTTTCAGAATTAGGCAGCCAAGCTGGCATACAAGGAGTCGCTGCATTATTTCTGGAACATGTTCTCGATAGAAATTAACATCTGTAGTAAACTCAAATCAGGGTTGAATGGTTACTTGTTTCAACAAGCAGTTTAATCCTTCAAAACGAATAACAATGACAGCAAAAGAATTCAGTCAGGTTGAAAAAGTTTTCCTTCAACAGGCAGGCATTGATCAGATGAGCACCCAAATGCCATACATTACCGTTGAAAATTTTCCGAAACTGGGAATGCTTGCTTCCCTCCGTTTTCTGGAATGGGTAGCTAAAAATCCCAATGGTGTGATCAGTCTTCCAACAAGCAAATCATCGCAGTATTTTATCAAATACACCCAGTTTTTTCTTGAAAACTGGGATTCCCCAAAAGGACAGGCACTTCTGAATTCATTTGGGCTTTCAGGATTAAAAAGACCAGATTTAAGTGGTCTGCATTTTGTTCAGATGGACGAATTCTATCCAATTTCATCCAAACAACACAACAGCTTTTGCAATTACATCGAGACTTATTACATCAAAGGATTTGGGCTCGATCCAAATAAAGCGTTGCTCATCAATTCCGATCTCATTCCTTTAATCAATGGAAAATCATACAACGAGGTTTTCCCCGATCTGAAAATTGATTTATCGCTGCGTTACCGTGAAGCAAAAAATCCGCTCGAAAAAATTCAGCAAAAATCAATTTTAATGATCGATAACTGGTGCTCGGAATACGAACAAAAAGTTCGGGCTTTGGGTGGCATTGGATTTTTTCTTGGTGGCATCGGTCCTGATGGCCACATCGCGTTCAACACTCGCGGAACCGACCATTTTTCGACAACCCGACTGACGGCTACAAATTTCGAAACACAGGCCGTTTCTGCAGGCGATTTGGGTGGAATAGAAATTTCGCGTCACCGCTTAGTCATTACCATCGGACTCGAAACGATCACTTTTAATCCGGATTCAACAGCAATTATTTTTGCTGCCGGTGAAGCAATTGCTGATGTCATTAAAGATTCGCTCGAAAATGAGCCATCAAACCAATATCCGGCCAGTTCGTTGCACAAATTATCGAACGCCAGGTTTTACCTGACCAACGGAGCAGCAGTAAAGCTGACTGACAGCGTTGATAAATATTACCAAACCGGCAAATGGTCGCACCAGAAAACCGAACATGCCATCATCGATCTTTGTCCGAAGATCAACAAATTTGGGCATCGCTTAACCATTGAGGACTTAAAGGCAGATAGATATTGCCGTATGATTCCGAACCTGAATGAAAACACGGTTCAGTCAGTTATCGACTCAATTAGCGCCAAACTAGACAAAGGCATTGAACGTGAATCGAATCAGGTATATTACCATACCGGACCTCACCACGACGACATCATGCTTGGCATTATGCCATACACTAACAGGCAATTAAGGGATGGCAGTAACGAGTTTCATTTCTCGGTGCTGACTTCAGGATTTACATCGGTGATCAACCAATATGTGATTGACTTGCTAACTGAAACGCTCAGCCTCATCAGTAAAGGGAAAATTGAAATGATCAGGTTTCCTGACTTTTTTGAAGACGGTTATAAATACAAATGGGATAAAGATATTTACCATTACCTAGATAGTGTAGCGGCCAACGATAGCGATGAAAAACGTCGTGGGGTTTGCCACCGTTTAGTTCGTGCAATCGTTGAAATTTGGGAAATACGCAACGAAGAACAATTGGTTAACACGATCTTCGAAATTTTGGATAGCCTGAAAAACACTTACGATGGAGGTAAAAATCCGCCTAAAATACAGACTTTGAAAGGAACTCTTCGTGAAATGGAAGAAGAGTTGGTTTGGGCGCATTACGGAGTTCCGGTTAAAAATGTACATCACCTAAGATTAGGATTTTATCAGGGTTCTGTTTTTGGAGAGCAACCCGACAGCACCCGCGATGTATTGCCAGTTCTGGAAGAATTCAGGAAATATAAACCGACCCGCATTAGCCTGGCTATGGATCCCGAAGGAAGTGGCCCAGACACACACTATAAGGTTCTAAAATCGATTGCTGCAGCTGTAAAAGAATGGAAAAAAGAAGAAGATCTGTCGAAAGTTCGGGTAATTGGTTACCGGAATGTTTGGTTCCGATATCATCCTGCCGATACCGAAGTTGTTGTTCCGGTTTCGTTGAATGCACTGGCCATTCTGGATTCGTCGTTTACCGATTGCTATCTGAGCCAGGTTGATGCCTCATTCCCAAGTTATCAGCTCGATGGAAAGTTCAGCAAGCTTACCCAGCGCATTTGGGTTGAACAACTGAAACAAATCCAGTTCTTATTAGGAAAAAACTTCTTCTACCAACACGAAAAACCACTGATTCGTGCAACTCACGGGCTTATTTATTTAAAAGAATTGACGGTTGACCAATTCCTGAGCATGGCCGAGGAACTGGAAAAATCGATGGAAGGTGTTCAAATCTAAAATACGTTAAAACTTATATGCAAATCCGGGGAAAGTGTTTTCTCCGGATTTTGTATTTTATTCCCGATGTAAGGCAACAAAATTCTTTTGGCAAATTCAGGCCAGTTTTATAACTTAGTTAAGCATAAATCTTTAACCATGTACAAGAAACTAAGCATCAAGGAATGGGCCGTTGAAGATCGTCCCCGCGAAAAAATGCTTGCGAAAGGAATCCGCTCATTGTCGGAAGCAGAGTTGGTTGCAATCTTAATCGGATCAGGAAATTTGGACGAATCGGCAGTAGAAGTATCGCGACGCATTTTAGCTTCAGTAAATAACAACCTCAACGAACTAGGAAAAAAAACCATCAACGACTTACGTAAATTCAAAGGTATTGGCGAAGTGAAGGCCATAACCATTATGGCCGCACTGGAACTTGGACGGCGACGAAAAGAAACGGAACCCGACGAAAAGCCAAAAGTAGTGACGAGTGCCGATGGTGCCGCCATTTTCAAACCTTTGCTGAGTGACTTGCCACACGAAGAATTCTGGGTTTTGCTGCTCAACCGCAATAACCTGGTAATCGACAA
>JBBQXI010000288.1:0-5606 GCA_038209805.1 Bacteroidales bacterium
AGGAGTTCGAATACCAGATAATTCAATCATCATAGAGATCGCAAAAGAACTTGGAAATCCGATTATGTCGACTTCCATCCATGATGACGATGAAATTATTGAATATTCAACAGACCCGGAGTTGATTCATGAACGATTTTCTGATTTCGCAGATTTGGTAATTGATGGTGGATATGGTGACAACATTCCGTCAACCATTGTTGATTGTACTGAAGAAATTCCGTTAGTGATCAGGCAGGGAAAAGGTATTTTTGAAGAATAGAATGCGAGTAAAAATATAGTAAAATCCGTTAAGTGTAAATTTGTATTAGATTCATCGAATCGAAAATCTAAGATCTATTTTTGTAAAAAAGATATGGACAATTCTAATCAGGTAAATTCAAGATTAATAAACTTTTATGAGCGGTATTCAAGCCATACTGATGCTCAGATTCTGGAAATCTTAAAGAATCAAAATGACTATCAGGAAAATGCTAGAAGTGCTGCCGTTAAAATTGCCATTGAACGCCAGTTAATTTATACAGAGCAGGATTTGTTAGCACCTGAATTTCAAAATAGCAAAAATACCAGATTAACCATGTTCCCGCAAACAACAAGTGCGTATCATTACCAACGACTGGTCGGAAGTATTTTTCGTTTCTTGTATGTCCTGTCGTTTCCTCCCATAGTTTATGGTTTCCTCAAATATGCTGAAGGGTATATAGATCAGACCATTTTGAGTGTTGGGATCGGATTAGTTTGGTTCTTGTCGGTTATTTTGCTTAAGAGATCGGAAAAGCCGGTTATTTTAATACCACTTTTTGGAATTTTAATTTTTGTTGGAGCAGCTGTTAGTTTTAAGATTGCGGAAAATCACCCTATCCGAATTTTAGATTTCGTCATTTTAATTATTGGCATGCTCTTGTCCTCTTATTTTTTGATACTTGCGAAGAAACTAATTCAAAATAAACCAGCCGCAGAGGAATAATAATCAAAACAATCAGTTTTATTCATCTGTGTAAAGCGGGCTAGTCCCTGATAATTTCATTTTACCTAAGAAAATCAGCCATTCATCGAAAAGATAATAGTTTTAGAACCTCGTTTCTATAGTTTTGATTCAGAAATTGAAAACTATAAACTACGTATTATGTATCTCCTTCGATTAACTAGCCTTGTTTTTGCTCTCGGGATGTTGGTTTCCAGACTTTTTGCATCGCCGGCAATGCCCATTCTGCAATCTTGGGATGATTCCGATTCCCGAACCTATAACATTCAGCCGTTTACAAAAATTTATCTGGAAGGCGCTTTTAAAGTTATCCTTGACCAGGGAACTCAATCTAGCTTAAGAATTAAAACCGATGAAGATAGTTTTAAATACATTGATGTTCAGTCGGATAGTCAGTCACTAAGTTTGAAAATTGTAAAAAAACATTTTGATTTTGATGAATTAACCCTTTATATCACGTTTAAAGATCTCGAAAAACTTGAAATTCAAGGTGGTATTAGTTTAGAAACAAAAGGATATGTCGATCTAAAAGACTTCTATCTTCATGTTGAAGGAGGTGCAACTGTTGAAATGAACATGAAAGCCAATAAAGTAAAGGTGATCGGAGAGGGGGGCGTCAAATTTGAGTTTGACGGTATTGCTGACGAACTTGATGCAACTATTTCGGGTGCTGGATATCTGGATGCAATTGATCTAAAAACAAAAGATTGTGATATCCGGATAGAAGGAGTTGGTGCAGGGAGTGTTTATGCAACAGAAACATTAAATGCCACTATTAGTGGTGTTGGAAAAATCAGATATAAGGGTGATCCTAAGGTGTATAGAAAAGTAGAGGGAGTTGGTGTCGTTTCTCCTGATTAACGGTTTATTATTTTTGTGGTTGTGAAGACTGTCTATTATGGATGGTCTTTTTTGTTTGCTTTCTTCACAAAATCTAAACCAAATGTAACTTTTGGATGTTTAAGTCCTAAATAAAGGTGAATAAGAATTAAGAATATTATTTCTTTAATTCTTATATAATAGTCATTAAATGAGTATTTTAATTTGTATTATTAAAATATTGTTTAAATAAATGTATTAATGTTTAAACAAAAAGATTGAATTTGCTGTTTTAATGATACAAGCAATTTAATTTAAGGAGATTTGAGTATGAAAGTAAGTGGATTTTTAAAAACAGAAACGGCAAGACCAAAATTAAACGGAACGCATTTGCCTCTAAATAATTCAAAAAATAACGGACACGATCTGATTGGAGATAATCATGTTGCAACTTCATTGGAAACGCCCATGCGCGAAGATGCTTTTTTGCTTAGCGATGACCAGAAAATGCTCCTAATAGAAGATAAATTTCGCGAAATCATGGATGTTTTGGGACTTGACTTAAAGGATGATAGTTTGAATGGAACACCTCATCGGGTAGCAAAAATGTTTGTCAAAGAGATATTTTCAGGGCTCAATCCTGAAAATAAACCTAAAATTTCGGTGTTCGAAAACAAATTCAAATACGGTGAAATGTTGGTTGAAAAGAATATAAACCTGAATTCGACCTGTGAACACCATTTTCTTCCTATTGTCGGAAAAGCTCACGTGGCTTATGTATCGAGTGGGCAGGTGATTGGTTTGTCGAAAATAAACCGGGTGGTCGATTATTTTGCACGGAGACCTCAGGTGCAGGAACGCTTAACTGTTCAGATTTCGAATGAGCTGAAACGTATTCTGAAAACTGAGGATGTGGCTATAATCATTGATGCCAAGCATCTTTGTGTTTCATCGCGTGGAATACAGGATGAAGGAAGTTCTACCATAACAGCTGAGTATGGTGGTGTATTTAAAGATCCACTTCGCAAAGAAGAATTTTTAAAATATTTGACCTTGAATGTATAATTAGTCGTAGCATTTTGTTTTTTTTTTTCTTGAAGAACGAAAGCCTTTCATTGGATTGGCTTTTGTTTGTTAATAAAGTTGCCTTTGTTCCGTTTGGCAATATTTTTTGTTCTTTTGTGTGTATAAAAACTTGATTATGGACGGAAGAAAACGCTCTGATGTAAAGCCTGGATTGTTGGTCAATATTGTACAGAAACATCACCAGAGAACAGGTGAACTGACTGAAGGTGTTGTGAAAAATTTGTTGACTAACTCGCCTAATCATCCTCACGGAATAAAAGTAAGGCTCGAAACTGGTGAGGTTGGTCGAGTTCAAGAGATTTTGGATGAGGAATAACCTATGAAAATTATATCTACGAACATAGCAAAGCCAACGACCATTGAATGGCAAGGTCAGAAAGTTGAAACAGGTATTTACAAATATGCTGTTAACAATCCAATTTTTTTGGGCTTTGAAGATGTGGTTAACGATCATGTCATTGATCGTCGGTATCATGGTGGATCTGACAAGGCTTGTTATATGTATTCGGCTGATCATTATCCTTTTTGGCAAAATAAATATCCAAATCAGGATTGGAAATGGGGTATGTTTGGGGAAAATTTGACTGTCAGTGGATTAATTGAATCTGAAATTAGAATTGGTGACCGTTTTCAGATTGGCCATGCAGTAGTTCAGGTTACACAACCCCGTCAGCCATGTTTCAAACTAGGTGTGCGCTTTGGCGATCAATCTGTTGTTTCCGATTTCTGGACTTTGCCTTTTCCGGGAGTATATGTTCGTGTACTATTGCCGGGTGAAGTTAAAACTGGTGATGAAATAATTCGAATTGAAAGCAACCCCGAAAGTCTTTCAGTAAGTCAGGTCTTTTCAATTTTCCACAGTAATAAAGAAAATCTCGAATTGATGCAGAAAGCAATTGCTGAACCTTTCATTGCGGAATCTTGTCGTCGTAACATTGAAAAGCTATTATTTTAAAGATGATTTCTGAGCCTTAAGAGTTGATAAATTCGCTTGAGTATCTTAATCCAGATGACCAGTAAAACTGACTTTATCTATTGGCTCGATGTTGATGCCTAAAAATCTGATCACGTGTTCGACTTCTGAATTTGCGGGCATTATTTCTATTAGCTGTTTCAGGTGAGTTGATATTTATGAAGTAAGTAGCCGCTCCAATAATGAAAACAAATCCGAAATATCGTAAGGGATCGGAAAGCAAAGCAAAGATTAGAATCCCAACTAACACAAGGCTTGTGCCAATTGCAAACTGATAATTTTTAATATTTTGTTTTTCCATAACCAACCTCCTTCAGTATTTCTATTGGTTGGTTTTACGTGCATATGAGCAGTATGTTCCATTAAATTTTAATCGCAAAAAAAAGCAAAAGTACAGATGTTGTGTTCTTTTGCCTTTTAAAATATCGCAGTTTATCTTGAGACTAGAGCGGAATATTTCCGTGTTTGCGTGGTAAATTTGACTTCCGCTTATTATGAGTCATATTCAATGCCTGAATAATTTTATATCGGGTATCCCGAGGTAGAATAATTTCATCAATATATCCGAGTGCGGCAGCCCGATATGGATTTGCAAATTTCTCGCGGTAATCCAAAACTGCATCAGCTTTTTCATCGTCTGATAGCTTACCACGATACAAAATGTTAATTGCGCCATCAGGTCCCATTACAGCAATTTCAGCAGTAGGGTAGGCCATGTTTACATCTCCGCCAATGTGTTTGCTCGACATTACATCGTATGCGCCACCATAGGCCTTGCGGGTAATCAGTGTAATTTTAGGTACGGTAGCTTCAGCAAAAGCATACAACAATTTTGCTCCGTGTTTAATAATACCACCAAATTCCTGACCAGTTCCTGGTAAAAATCCGGGAACATCGACCAAGGTTACTATCGGAATATTAAATGCATCGCAGAAACGTACAAATCTGGCGGCTTTTGATGAGGAATTAATGTCGAGTACTCCTGCAAGGTGAGCTGGTTGATTGGCAACAATTCCAATCGATTTTCCACCCATTCGTGCAAATCCAATTACAATATTTGCTGCGTAATGTGGCTGAACTTCCAGAAAATGCTCATCGTCAATAATCTTAAGGATGATATCCTTGATGTCGTAAGGTTTATTTGGATCAACCGGAACAACTTCATTTAAGGAAGCATCGGCGCGATCTTCAGGGTCTGTGCATATTTTTGAAGGTGGTTCTTCCATATTATTTGATGGGAGAAAACTCATCAGTTCACGAACCATCATGAGCGTGGTTTCTTCGTCGCTTCCAGTAAAATGGGCGACTCCACTTTTCGAAGCATGGGTTATTGCACCTCCAAGTTCTTCTTTGGTAACATCTTCATGGGTCACTGTTTTAATCACTTCAGGGCCAGTAACAAACATGTGACTGGTTTTCTCAACCATAAAAATGAAATCGGTCAGGGCAGGGGAATAAACTGCACCACCGGCACAAGGTCCAAGAATAGCACTTATTTGGGGAATTACACCTGAGCAAAGGACATTATTATAGAAAATGTCGGCATACCCAGCCAGACTCTCAACACCTTCCTGAATGCGGGCACCTCCTGAGTCATTTAATCCTATCATCGGAGCACCCATTTTTACGGCCAGATCCTGAATTTTTAGAATTTTATCGGCATTTGTGCGACTCAAAGTACCTCCAAAAACAGTAAAATCCTGAGCAAAAACATAAACCAATCTTCCTTCAATTTTACCATAA
>JBBQXI010000289.1:0-5568 GCA_038209805.1 Bacteroidales bacterium
ACTGGCCAGGGAAATACCACGCCATAAAATGGGCTTTTGTAGAAATGATCAAAAAAGTGACTACCTACGAACCCGTAATTCTGGTTGTTCAATCGGATGAACTGCGCGAAAAAGTAGCGATAATGCTTGAACAGGCATATGTTGATCAAACTACGGTTAGTTACATCATCAAAGACACCAACCGCAATTGGATGCGCGATTCGGGACCTGCTATTGTCAAAACTGCCAATGGGGAGCGCGAAGCCATTCAGTTTGGATTTACGGGCTGGGCCAAATACAAAAACCACAAAAAGGATCAGGGAATTCCGGCAGCAGTTGCTGTTCATTTGGGAATTCTATTAACTCAAGCTATTTATAAAAACAAACTTGTTGTGCTTGAAGGTGGTTCCATCGATGTGAACGGCTGCGGAACGCTGATCACCACCGAAGAATGCCTGATGGATCCTGAACAACAGGTTCGCAACAAGGGTTTCAGGAAAGAAGATTACGAAAATGTTTTCCGCGAATACCTTGGTGTGACCAACACCATCTGGTTGGGCGAGGGCATCGAAGGCGACGACACGCATGGCCATGTGGATGATATTTGTCGCTTTGTCAATCGGAATACTGTAGTTGCCGTTCAGGAATCGAATACAAGCGACCCGAATCACCACAAACTCGAAGCCAATTTGGAAATACTACGAAATGCGAAACTTGAAAATGGAGAAAAGCTAAATGTAGTTACCATGCCCATGCCAGGCCGTCTCGACTTCGAAGATTTGCGTTTGCCAGCCAGTTATGTGAATTTCCTGATGACGAATGGCTGCGTGCTGATGCCCACTTTTAACGACAAAAATGACTACAAGGCACTCGGAATTTTAACTGATTTATTTCCGGACCGCGATGTCATCGGAATTAATGCTGTAGACTTAGTTTGGGGATTGGGAACTTTACATTGCCTGAGCCACGAGATTGGAGTGTAATAAAAATAGTCAGGGCTTCACTTTGAGTGAAACCCTGACTATTAAAAATTTACACATTTAATGCATCACCTTCTTTTATTCGGCTATGTTTTGATCCATAAGAAAAATAGATCAACAGGCCAACAACCAACCAGATTCCAAATCGGTACCAGTTAGTTACTCCCAACTGGCTCATCAAACCAAGATTTGTAAGTAAGCCAAGCACCGGAATGAGCGACCATCTCTTTATCACGGCCTTATAAGTAATGATAACTGAAACGATACAAAAAGTCAGAAAAGGAAAATGATTCTTCACCAATTCGAACACATTAAAGCCTTCCGAAGTAGTTGATCCAAAACTGAAAATATCAACCCCTGAATTCCAAACGGCAATCAGAATCACTACCCAAATGGGCAACAGGTAGCGGCGACTATCTGCATATGGAACCCGAAATCCTTTCCCATCGTGCTTTTGTTGTCCAATCGGATTCATAACAAGAATTCCTCCTGAAACGAGAATAAAAGCGAATAACGTTCCGATACTGGTCAGGTCGGTCACTTCTGTAAGGTTCAGAAATAGTGAAGGAATGGCCACTACAAAACCAGTCAATATTGTTGAGAAACCCGGAGTGCGGTATTTGGGATGAAGTCGTGCAAATATTGGAGGCAAAAGTCCATCGCGGCTCATACTCATCCAGATACGCGGCTGTCCCAACTGAAAAACCAACAAAACACTCGCCATGGCAATCACCGCGCCAGCAGCAATTACTCCGGAAAGTTTGGTCAGATGTAGTTTTGTAAATACATAAGCCATCGGATCAGAAACGCCCAATTCGTTGTAGGAAACCATTCCTGTTAAAACCAAGCTGATTAACACATAGAGAATGGTGGTTATCAGAAGAGCATAAAACATAGATAAAGGCAAATCGCGTCTTGGATTCTTGCATTCTTCGGCAGTTGTCGAAATGGCATCAAAACCAATGTAAGCAAAAAACACACCCGAAACGCCTTTCAAAACTCCGCCAAGCCCGTTGGGTGCAAATGGACTCCAATTTTCAGGCTTCACATAAAAAGCTCCTACACCAATAACCAATAGCAAAATGGCCACTTTCAGCAAAACAAAAAAGTCATTTGTAATTCGCGATTCACGAATCCCCCGATAACAAATCCAGGTAATCACAAATACAATAAAAAGAGCCGGAATGTCAGCTACTAAATGGAAATTACCAATATGCGGTGCATTTGTCCAAGCCGAGAATGCATCGGCCATTTCAGGACTTAATCCGGACAAAGGAGTTCCGGAATTCATGGCATCAACAGCGGCATGATAACCACGGGAAGCCGTCAGAAAATCGGTTGAGAGATAGCTTGGAATGTGAAAACCAAGTCCATCCATTAATCCGGTAAAATAGCCCGACCATGAAATAGCCACAGCAATATTTCCAATGGCATATTCCATGATTAAATCCCAGCCAATAATCCATGCAATCAGTTCACCAAAACTTACATAGGCGTATGTATATGCGCTTCCACTGATTGGAATCGACGAGGCAAATTCGGCATAACACATAGCCGACAATCCACAAGCAATGGCGGTAAATACAAAGAGCAACGAAACAGCAGGACCGCCGCTGGCAGCCGCATTCCCGATGGTACTGAAAATACCGGCACCAATAATGGCAGCAACACCCAGAGCAGTCAGATCAAAGACACGGAGTGTGCGTTTCATCCCACCCGTGCTTCCAGCCAATGAGTCTGCGTCACTTAAAATATGCGAAATGGATTTCTTCCGAAAGAGGTTTTCTAACTTCACTTGACAAAATTATTTTGGGCAAAAATAAAGAAAATACTACCAGGTTTAGAAATTGAATTGAATTTCAAATAATATCGTTTTTGACAAAGGTAGCCTTTAAATAAAGCCAATGGATAAATAAAAAACGATATAAAATCACAAACGAGGGTTACCTTTTATGATTTTACAGAATATAGTCTAGTTTTTAAGATTTAATTGTCACAAAAGAAAAACCAAATTTAATTAACCATTTTCCTGAAAAATGATTGAAAAAGTTCTGCTTAAGTTCGTAGTAATCCTGTTTTTAAGTGTTGGTCTAAATCTTTCCTCACAATCTCAAAACCGTAATTACTTTGTTGTTAATGGAAATGTTATAGCTGAATTAAATAGCACAGACAATAGTTCAGTTCAGATAATTAAAAATAATCAAAAGAGTGTTTCTTCTCAAATACAAGAGAATGGTCGGTTCAGACTTGAGCTCGAGTATAATGCAGAATATCGGCTCATTTTTAGTAAAAAAGGCAATCAATCAAAAGCCATCATTGTAAATACCGAGATTCCTGAAAAAGCAATAGATAATTCTTTTAATTTTTCACATTTCTTGATGACAGTTAAACTACTTGCCGGATCTCAGGATTCAGAAAATAAATATTCAGAAAATCAGATTCAACACATTTGTTATTCGCCTCAAAAAGATTGCTTTACAACCTTGCCATCCATACTTAATGTTGAATATGTTGAAAAAGGGAATTCGGATCAAGATCAAAGAATCCAATCTCAGGGATACAAAGCAAAATTGTAGAATAATAAGGTATTCCAAACAATAAAATCAGCTCCGTTTCAACGAAAAGATATTCGATAAACAAACAGATGTACCCGAATATCTCCAACTCAATAAAATCCATTCTTAAACGTTATCTATTGACCAGATTTTCTTCACTATCTCCTCAATAAACATGAGTTCATGCTTATATTTTCATTGATTTGGTTATTTTTACGAGGCGATTAAGTTGTTTTGAAGATTTCAATTCGCTTTAGTAATATTTCATCGAATTCAAATATATATGCAAAAGATAGGTCGGATAGTTTTGGGAGTGGTTATGATTCTTTGTCTTTTCATTCAGCTTCCATCGCTGGCACAAAGCAAAAAATTCTTTGTCATAACCGGAAAAATAATTCCCGAAGCAGAAAGTAACGTTAATGGAACAATTGAGGTCATCAAAAACGGTAAAGAAACTTCGAATATCGACATCCCCAAAAACGGACGCTTTCGGTTTGAACTTGAATTCTTTAATGAATATAGCCTAACCTTCAAATACCCTGGACACTTTAACAAAATCATTACCGTATCAACCGAAATTCCTCAGGAAGTATGGCAACGCGACAATGATTTCCCT
The DNA here is from genome assembly GCA_038209805.1 of Bacteroidales bacterium. GTDB lineage: Bacteria > Bacteroidota > Bacteroidia > Bacteroidales > Prolixibacteraceae > Aquipluma. The sequence goes on from JBBQXI010000289.1 coordinate 4,131, forward strand.
ACTTTCCCAATGATTGTTCAGTTAACAAAAGAGTTCGAAGGAATCGACAAGAGTTTCACCTTAAAACCTTCAGGAAGAATATTTTACGGAAAAGACATTGATAATTTTGAAAAGGAAAGCTATATCTCTGATCTACAATTTACAGAACAGATTGCAACAGCCAAAACTCAAGCCAATCAGGTCCAAAAAGAAGCCGCCTCAATTTCGAAAGAAAATGCTCAGGATTTAGCTGCCAAGCAGAAGAATTTTGATCAGTTAATAAAAGAAGCGGATGCTAATTATCAACGAGGCGAATATCAATTGGCTTTATTGAAATATTTGGAAGCCCGTAAACTATTTCCTGAAAAAGCCTATCCGAACGATCGTGTAGCCGAACTTCAAGATTTGGTAAAAGCCCTTGAAATTACGGAAAAACAAAAAATAGAATTAGAACAAAAATATAAATCTGCGATTGCCAAGGCAAATGGATTCTTCGAAAAAAAGAACTACAAAGAAGCTCGTCCAATTTACGAAGAAGCCTTGCAATACAAACCAGGTGATATCTTTTCGAACGGAAGAATTAATGAAATTGATCAGCTACTTGCCTTACTCGAAAAACAAAATCAGTTTAAAGACCTGATTGCCAATGCCGACAAAAATTACAAATCAAAAAAATACGACGAAGCAATTACTCTGTATAACCAAGCGAAACAACTAGTTCCTGAAGATCAATACCCGCAAAATCAAATCAATTTGATTACTCAGGAAAAGCAAAACCAAGCACAGCTTGATCAACTTGAGAAAGATTTCAATCAATCCATACAAACGGCCAATACTTTTGCTCAACAGAAAGACTATTTCCAAGCCTTGAACTCGTATAAAAAAGCACTTGGATTAAAACCCGACAGTCAGATTGCAAAAGACAAAATAGCAGAAACAGAACTGGCTATGGTTGCCGTTGAAAACGACAAGAAATATCTTCAGGCCATTCAACTTGCCGATCAGGCTTTAGCCAAAAACGATTTTCAAAGCGCAAAAATGCAATATCAGGAAGCGTTGAAGATCAAATCTGAGGCTTATCCGAAATCTAAACTTGCTGAAATTGCAGCCTCTGAGTCGAAAGAAATTGACTTTAATAATTTGGTAACCAAAGCAGAAAAAGCATTTACTGACAATAACTTCGATGAAGCTTTGAACTCATTTACCGAATCTTTGAAGTTAAAACCTTCAGACGCATCGGTAAAAAAACGAATTGAGGATATTCAGAACCTGAAAAATAGGGAATTAGCTGAAAAAGAATATGCTGGTTTAATTGCTCAAGCCGGTCAGAATTTTAGCAACAATCAATTCGACGAAGCAATTACAACCTACAACAAAGCTCTTCAAATTAAAAAGTCGGAAACATATCCTAAAGATCAGCTCAAAAAAATAGACTCTTATCAATCTTTGTTGAAAAAGG
>JBBQXI010000290.1:0-5561 GCA_038209805.1 Bacteroidales bacterium
GTATTGGGAGGGTCTATCCTAAAATTATTGCCCTCACAACATTTCGATCTGGTAATTACTCATGATCCGAAAGGTGAATATACCAGACATCTTCGGCATGAAGAAACAGGTCGTACGGTCAAAAATCTGTGGAGGGCAGGGAAAATAATTGCCAACGAACTGTGGACTTTTGCTTACGAAGATGGCAATCGGGAATATTTTCCGCTACCAGTTGAAAGTGCAGAAGTATTCCAGACACTCATAAAAGATATCTGGCAAAAAAAATACGAGGTAATCACCGAAATATATGGATTTGCAACGGAAAGCTGGGAAGCTAAAACGACACCAGCCGCAGAAGCATTCCATAAATTCACTGATCCATCTGAAATAGTAAAAAGAATTAACGATAAAGGAGCTGTATTATGAAAGTATTGGTAATGTATGATTATCCGCCGGCACCCGGAGGACTTGCAACACAAGGAGACCTGCTATACAGAGGGCTTCAGGAGATGGGAGTTGATGTACATGCGGTTCATTTCGAATCGGCACAGGAAAAAGAATGGTATTACCGCTGGTTTAAACCCGATGTAGTCGTTGGTGTTGGCTATTGGGGATACACACCGCATTTGATTCTTCATCCGCAACGATATGGAGTTCAGCCAGTCCCGTGGTTAGTTGCCGACGGTTACATCGCTAATTATCAGGAAGTGCTAAATGCCCTGCCTCTGATACTGGTAACCTCGAATTGGGTTAAAGAAATGTATGTCAGAGACGGAATTGATGGCGCTAAAATTGAAGTTTTGCCTGTTGGTTGCGATACCGATTCGTTTAAGCCTTACGATAAAAATGATCCTAAAATACTTGCCGTTCGCGAAGCTTTAGGTGTTACTCCTGATCAACTAATGATTCTGACTGTTGGTGGCGATGCAGCATCGAAAGGCGCTCAGGAAGTGATGCAGGCTCTGGCCATTATTGATAAGAAAGCGCCCGACTGGAAATATGTTTGCAAAGTATGGCCACAACCGCGAACCAAAGCACAAAACCTGCTCGATCTGGAAATGGCAACACAACTGGGCATCGAAAAGAATGTGGTTTATACGACCAATACGATCTCTAGGACGTTTATGCCTTATCTATTTGGTGCGTGCGATATCTACGCCGCGCCTTCCCGTCTCGAAGGATTTGGAATGCCTCAGGTTGAAGCTGGCGCCTGCGGAAAACCCGTAATTAGTATAAAAGCTATGGGAATGTTGGACACGCTTGTCCACGGCGAAACAGCTTTTCTGGCCGAGGTTGCCAAAAAGATAGTGGTAAACGAAGTCTTACTCGGAGGTGAATCTGGCTTTGAAGAAAAACACAAAGTGATTTTTGATGTACCGAGAACGGTTGATTACCGGGCAAATGTTCAGGACATCGCCAAATACATGCTGACACTGATGAACGATGCGGCGTTACGCGAACAGATGGGAAAAGCTGGTCGTGAACGAGTGGTAGCAAATTTTGACTACCGTGTTGTTGCCAAAAAGTTTGTTCAGATTATCAGCGATAAATTGGGAATAAAGTAAAGAAGCTGGAAGACTTGAAGTCAGAAATTTTTTCTTCTGACTTCAGTCTCCGGTCTTCTAACTAAAACAGACACCATGAAAGCAGAAAACGAACATCAAATAGAACTGGCAGGCAAAGCTGCCCTCGAAGTATTAATTCACAATGCACACGGACCTTTTCACGGGTTGCCGCGAACTGCCGGATGGGGCTATCCCGAGCCATATACCCGCGACCTGATGTTCTCCATTCTGGGTATTGCAGTATCCGGAAATCAAAAGTTACTCGATAGTATCCGGAAAGTGCTGGAAACACTGGCAAAGAACCAAACTGAACACGGGCATATTCCTTCGCTGGCACACGACAAAGACGATCGCGGCGCAAGCGATACCACTCCTCTATTTTTGCTTGCCGTTGGTATCTTCCGAAAAACAACCAGCGAAGTAGATTTCTTGCATGATGCTGTTGAAAAATCGTTGGTCTGGATGGAATATCAAAGCCCTTCGGATCGCTATCTGGTGGCACAACAACCTACAAGTGACTGGCGCGATGAACAATGGGTTACCGGCTATGGATTATTTGTGAATACGCTGGTTTATAGTTACCTCAGGATGTTGGGCAAACATGAACGAGCCGACAAGGTTCGTCAGGAAATGAGTCGATTTACCATTGCTGCCGGACCCAACCATCATCATATACCTGAAGGATTAGTCGTAAAGCACAAACCCTACTATGCATTTTGGGCTTATAAAATTTACAGCAGCGAAAGTTTTGACCTGCTCGGTAACAGTCTGGCAATTCTCTCTGGAATGGCTTCGCAATCTAGAGCCGAAGAAATGATTTCATGGATTGAAACAGAATGTTCCGCGATGAAGGAAAGAGGTGAACTTGCAGTTGATTTGCCGCCTAATTTTTTCCCATTTATAAAACCTGAAGATACCGATTGGCTGCCTCGTTATGAATTGTTTAACAAACCAGGAGAATACCACAACGGCGGTATCTGGCCTTTTATTTGCGGATTTTATGTGGCCGCACTTGTGGCTGCCAAGAGGTACAAACTAGCAGAAGAGAAACTGGTGGCACTTACTCAACTTGTTAAAATTTCAGCCACTGGAACTGTAGATTTTGGATTTAATGAATGGATAAAAGCACAGGACGGACAGCCTAAAGGACAGGATTGGCAAACATGGAGCGCCGCGCTTTACCTTTATGCGGCAAAATGTGTAGAGTTAAAAAGCACTCCATTTTTTGATGAGATGCAAGTGTCTGCAAATAAAGAAGAAGCTCGTGTTTCCAATGTGTGAATGATGCAATTTTTTCCTAAAATCATGTAATAGTTATCGTTACAAATAGATTCAACTTTACATGGTGTTGTGTTAACCAACTCTTGTCGCAACGTCATGCCAAACGTTCGACTGAGCTCACGTCGAAGGCCTGTTTCGGCATCTCTTCGTCAATGAGACCCTGAAACCCCGCCTGACAAGCGAGCGGGCAGGAAGTTCCGGGTGGCGAACCTTATACAATCGAACGTTAATAAAACACTGGTAGTTTTCAAGCACAACTTCAACTGGAAAGAAAGATGAATACAAATCAAAAACACCTATTCAGACAGCATTCGGATAACGAAACAAATCTGTTTTTTGCAGGAAAACAAATTGAAGAACCGCAAGAAGAACCGGGGACACCAATTCCAGACGAGCCAACTGTTCCGGAGCAGCCAGATGAAAATCCGAACCCAACAAGTCCTGAACCAGGTATAAACGAACCAGAAAAGGATGATCCAACCCGCATTGATAATGAACCTCCCATTTTTAATAATTACTGATAATGGCAAAATATTCAAAAAAAGCACAGGAAAAAATTGAAGAAGTCATGCACGAATTTAAGCATGGCGAATTAAAATCGGGTAAAGGTGGTAAAGGTGGAGTTGTAAAAAGCCGCGAACAGGCAATAGCTATTGGCATAAGCGAAGCCCGGGAAGCCGGATTAAAAGTTCCCAAGGAAGAGGTTTAATAAATTTTAAATGTGTGAATCATGTAAATTTATTTAAGAATTGTATAATATTTTTTAAGGTTATATCCTTTAATTTTCTGAAAACTAATCGATTGTAAAAACTTTAAAATATCACCATGGAAACTCTGATTGTTGGCTACTGGAACGGCAAAAAAGAAAAAATAAAACAAAAATTTTCAGGAATAACCGATGAGGATTTAAATTTTCAGGAAGGCAAAGAAAAAGAAATGATGGAAATGCTGGAATACAAGCTTGGTATACCAAAGCTTGACTTGGCAAAGATAATTGAAGCCCTTTAAAAGCATTAATGCACTTAACGATATGAACAATTCACCTTCAGAATCGAATAAAAAATTTCCGAAAGAAAAAGAGATTAAAGGATCATTCATTAAAAACGAAAATATTAAACTGAATGAAAATCTAAAAGAATCAGAGATACGTTACCGAAGGTTGTTCGAAACGGCAAAAGATGGCATCCTGATTCTTGATTTCGAAACCGGAAGTATTCTCGATGCAAATCCGTTTATAGTTAAAACAATTGATTTGCCTTTAGAAGAAATACTTGGAAAAAAACTTTGGGAAATTGGACTTTTCAGCAATAAGGAAGAATCGGAACTTGCTTTCATCGAATTGAAAACAATGGGATATATTCGTTTTGAAGACATGCCGATTCAACGAAGAAATGGGGAAATAACGGAAGTGGAATTTATCAGCAACGTTTATCTCGAAAGCAAAACAAAAGTCATTCAATGTAATGTCAGGGATATAACTGAACGGGTTAAGACAGAAACTGCCTTAAAAATAAGTGAACAGAATTTAAAAAATCAAAACACAGAATACGCTGATCTAAATAAAGAATATTCGAGGCTGAACGAAGAATTAAGCAAAAATATTAGCCGAATTCAGCACATCAACAATGATTTAATTATCTCGAAAGAAAAAGCCGTAGAATCAGACAAACTCAAATCGGCATTCCTTGCCAATATGAGCCATGAAATCAGGACTCCAATGAATGCAATTAGTGGATTTTCTGAACTTTTATTACAAACAGGATTGTCGAATGGTGATATATCACACTATGTTCATATAATTAATGTAAGCAGTCAACATTTGTTGTCAATAATAAGCGACATAATCGATATCTCAAAAATAGAAGCTGGTCAGTTTTCTATTGAATCAGCATCAGTTGATGTCAACAAGTTAATGGGCGAATTATTTGATACGTATGAAAAGATTGTTGATTTAAAGAAACTGAGATTGATTTATTCGCCTGAAAAACCAAATAACCAGATTCAGTTAAAAACCGATGGTAACCGGATAAAACAGGTCATTTGTAATTTGCTAAACAATGCCATTAAGTTCACCAACGAAGGTGAAATAAAATTTGGATATAGACTAAAAGAAAATTTCATTGAGTTCTTTGTTAAGGATAGTGGCATAGGCATTACCCCGGAAAATCAATCACTTATTTTTAAACGTTTCAGCCAGATAGCATCAAACAAGAATCAATTAAATGGTGGTAATGGACTTGGATTGGCCATTTCAAAGGCCTTAGTTGAGAGACTTGGTGGAACTATTGATGTTCATTCAGAAATAGAAACAGGCTCAAGTTTTGTTTTTACAATCCCCTTTTCAAATTAACGTTTACCAACGGATCAGCAATCTAATAGTTAATCAAGCAACACCTTTCTTTAACTCCTTCGAGATTTCCAATCGGTCCGCTTTCTCTCGCTAATGTGTGAATGATGTAATTCTTAGCTGCAATTGTGTAACACTTTAAGTGATGAAAGGGAACAACTTTGTAGTTGTGATCATTCATTCACAAACAAAATTCAATGTTATGAAAAAGGAAAATGTATCATCAAAAGATTTTGAGGAGGCGATTAACTATACTCCGCTTTTAAGTCCAACAAAAGCTGGTTTTATGTCAAAAATAGGTAGACAAACGAAGAAGGTTATTTACATAGGCAGCTTGGCAGGATTAGGATTATTTCTGAATAGTTGCATGGGAGGTTATGTGGCTACTG
>JBBQXI010000291.1:0-5545 GCA_038209805.1 Bacteroidales bacterium
AGTTTAAGTTTTCTGAAAGGTGAATATGTGATCTGTTTCATCATGTTAAATCGTTTTTTGTTGAGTGAATAATTGAACGAATTGGCCAGTGAAATCACCGGTCCGCCGAACATTTGATTGAGCAATGCCGCACGGTAAATGGCTGGATTGGAGCTGCGCTGCAGCGCCCGCTCATCGGCCAGATATTCGTGGTTCTGCCTGATCAGGTGGCCATACAGCCAACTTACAGGGTTAAACCAATGCATCGTGCGCAGTATTTCAAACAGCAGTAAATCCATCCAGTGCTGCTGACGGATGTGCTCCTGTTCGTGGTTCACAATCTCGTTGGCTTCGGTTTCGTCGATTGAAGGATTGACAAATACGAACGAGAAAAATGAAAACGAGGCAGGATATCGGTCAGTGCGGATGAGTTTTATGGAGTTGAAATGTTGGGTTTCTGATTGCCGGATAACTTTCCAAACCGCAATGGTTTGTTTGATTAACCGGAAGATCAGGTACAAAGCGCCTGTCAGATAGAAATACAACAGCAGGTTCTGTATTGGAAACGGATCGCTGACTGGCGTTACTCCTACAACTTTTGGTTCGAGAACTTCAGCCGTTGGTGTAACCGGAAAAATAACCGTGTAATGCCAGGTAAAAAGCGGAAAAATGATGGAGACAAGAATTCCCGAAACCAGATAAATCCGGTTCAGAACAAAAAAGCGCTCGTTCCGAAGAAATGCAATGTAAATCAGGAAGAAGCCAGTCAGCCATACGGTTGATTTAATCAGATAAAGGGCAAATGTTTCCATGATTTTCGGTTTTTATTCTTTCGAAAGTTCGCGTTTGGTTTCTTCCATCAATTGTTCCAGATCCTGAATAGTCAGGTCTTTTTCGCGGGCAAAAAACGATGCCATCGCGGGGAACGAATTGTTAAAGTAACTTTTCATCAAGCCGAAAAGTTGCGATTTTGAATATTCGTCCTTCGATATCAAAGGAAAATAAACATGCACGTTTCCGTAGGTTTTATGCGATACAAAATCTTTCTTTTCCAGAATCCGAAGTACGGTCGAAACGGTATTGCGCACGGGTTTTGGTTCGTCGAACCGGTCGCGGATGTCCTTCACCAGTCCCTCGCCCAATTCCCATAAATGTTGCATTACCTGTTCTTCAGCTTTTGTCAGTTGCATAGTTATCGGTTTTAAATTTGTCAATCCTTCATGACAAATATATGACTATAAAATTAGTCATGCAAATATTTTATCGGAAATGTGACTAAAAACATAGTCGGAACTAAAAACAATGAGAAATTAGGATCTGGGAAAGGGAAAAGGAGATGGGATGCGGGAATCCGGAGACCAAATTTCTGAAAATTCTTTATTGTGACTGAACCCTGAAACTGAACGGTTATTTCCCTTTTCGCCAATAATGCATTGGGTTTACTTGTGAATACAGATTTTTATTGACGAATTTAACATCGGCAATAGAGTAAAATGCTTTAGGATTGTAGGTTTTGATGATCTCGACAACTTTCGGTAAGTCATTACGTTTGATGATGGAAAAGATAACAGAAACCTCCTCGACTGCCCCGTGGGCTTCCTGATGTGTGATTCCATAGCCATCGGTTTTTAGCTTCGCAATTAGTGCGAGCGCATCAGTACGGGTGATGATCTGAAGTTGAATAATACCAACAGCCAGTTTTTCTTCGATGATCATCCCAATGTAATTACCGGTTGCAAAACCCGCCCCATAAGCGATGTAGCAAACCCAATTGTCGAGGTTCTCAATAATTTTGCTGATCGCGATTAGCCAGATCAGCACTTCGAAGAATCCCAGTAGAGGTGCAATCATTTTTTCGCCTTTGGCAACCATTACAATACGGATGGTTCCAATGGTTACATCACTAATACGGGCAAGAAAAATCAGGAAAGGAAGTACCAGATAATTAAACAGGTCGCCATGAAATAAGTCCATGTAGTAAATGTACAAAGTATAAAGGCAAAAGGCAAAAGTAAAGGAGGTTAAACTGAGTTAATTCTACTTTTTACTTTTGCCTTTTCGACTTTTGCCTTGTCAATTTTACCTTAAAATTCCGAAGTGAAATGGAATCGAATATCTTTAAATTCGCTTTGTGCCATGTCTAAGATGAACTGCGAATCAGCCATAAATACATCTCTACCACGCTTGTCCGTAGCCATTTTCTGATGCTTGCGGTTTTTAAATTCGGTCAAGGCTTTGGGGTTGTCGCTCTGAATCCAGCAGGCTTTGTACATTTGCATGGGCTCGAACCTGCACTTGGCATTGTATTCGTGTTCCAACCGGTATTGAATGACCTCAAACTGAAGTTGTCCCACGGTTCCAATAATACGTCGTCCATTAAACTGACTGGTGAAAAGCTGGGCAACACCTTCGTCCATTAACTGATCGACTCCTTTGTTTAGCTGTTTGGTTTTCATTGGGTCGGCATTCTCAACGAACTTAAACAATTCAGGCGAAAAGCTTGGTAATCCTTTGAAATGAATATCCTCGCCTTCGGTAATGGTGTCGCCAATAATAAACGAACCATTGTCGGGGAATCCAACAATGTCGCCTGGAAATGCTTCTTCAATGATCTCTTTTTGCGATGCCATGAATGCAGTTGGACTCGAAACCCTGAATGTCTTGCCTGAACGAATTAGTTTGTACACATTATTCCGGACAAATTTTCCGGAGCAAACTTTTACGAAAGCAATGCGACTACGATGGTTGGGATCGATATTGGCATGAATTTTAAATACAAATCCACTAAATTTATCATCTTCGGGATCAATTTCGCGTTCTTCGGTCTGAACGGCGCGTGGCCAGGGCGCTACTTTTACAAACGCATCTAACAATTCCTGAATACCAAAATTGTAAAGTGCACTTCCGAAGAATACCGGAGCCAGATTTCCGGCCAAATATTCATTGTGATCGAATGGAGGATAAACACCGTAAACCAGTTCTAAATCTTCGCGAAGTTTTTTTGCATCGTTCCCAATGTGTTTCTCCAGATCCGGACTGTTGAGGTCGTCAAACGAAATTCCTGGCTCAATGTCCTGGACACTCGCTTTAAACAAATCCAGACTTTTGTCGAAAATATTATAAACTCCTTTAAAATCAGGGCCATTATTGATTGGCCAGCTCAAAGGGTTGAGGCTTATTTGCAACTGGCGTTCAATGTCATCAAGTAATTCAAAGGTATCCTGGGTAGGGCGATCTAGCTTGTTAATGAAAATAATCACCGGCGTTTTACGCATCCGGCAAACATTCATCAGCTTTTCGGTTTGTGGCTCAACCCCTTTGGCAGCATCAATTACGATGATAACGCTGTCGACAGCAGTCAGCGTGCGGAAGGTATCTTCCTGAAAGTCCTGGTGACCGGGAGTATCCAGAATATTTACTTTATACCCATCGTATTCGAAACCCATTACCGAAGTTGCCACCGAAATACCGCGCTGGCGCTCAATTTCCATAAAGTCGGAAGTCGCTCCTTTCTTTATTTTATTGCTTTTTACGGCACCGGCAACATGTATGGCACCCCCGAACAACAATAGTTTTTCGGTCAGTGTTGTTTTTCCCGCATCGGGATGACTCACAATGGCAAAAGTTCTTCTTCGGCGTATTTCTGTCTGATTACTCATCGATTCCATTTTTTTTGAAGCTGCAAAAATAGAACTTTATCTGACATGAAATTGAATGACTGAATGATTGAACGAAATTAGACATTAGTTATCAGTCATTAGAAAAATGAGGAATCCGAAACTCCTGGCATTTTCCCCTTTCTGTTGACTAATGACAATTTATTGATGTGTAGCTACTTTACTTTTTCGGCCTTAATGGAAGCTTTTATTGCTTTCGAAATTGTCTCCCAATATTTGATATGAAATTCACGATCTTCGGGTGAAAGTATTTCGAAGAAAGACCTGGGCGAGTCGGTAGGTGCGAACTTTAATTTTTTACCTTCAGTATAAAGAGCCGAAACTTCAGGATGAAACTGGACAGCAAAAACATTTTCATATAGCCGGTGCCGAATGCCTTCAATAACATGCCCATCCAGCGATGTTGCTGTTACAATCAGATTTTTACCTAAATCGTCAATCGACTGGTGGTGAGCGCTTAGAACCATCGGCTTCAAATTTTTGTCAGCCTTTACCCGTTCAGGAAAAAATGGGTTGGCTGTATATACAATTTGATGGAAACTATTGTCCATCAGCAAAGTTTCTTTGGTTATTTCCTGCCAGTAATTTCGGTGAAGCTGGTCTTTATTTAGTTTCAGTGTTTCTTCAGCATTTATCTTATCGTAGGTTTGTGCTGGAATATCCTGAGTTAATGTGCCTCCGGTGGCTACATTCATGCTTTGTAATCCAAGGCAAAAGCCAGTAACAAAATAGCTTGGTTTTTCATTTAGAAAAGGTGTGAATTGTTCGTTTTGATAACCTCCCAACAAGTGAAACAGAAAACTAAGTTCAAATAAATGCCGGTTTGGGTCGGTTACTACCGAGTACAGATTTTTTTGTTTGTATATTTCGGGCTGAATATCAGGACCTCCAAAGAAAAATACACCAACCGAATGGTCGAACAGTTTTTTAAAGGTGGTTGTCCATTCGTTTTGTTCAAAAATTTGTGTTAAGCTCATAACACCATCTAATTTCTGAAGGTGAAATCTACTCATTTCATGCTTTTTCAGGAGGGCGACAGACTGATTGTAGTCATAGTTTTCAGCCACCGAATAAACGCCAATAAACTCAACTTCAGGCAACTGAAGGATGTGATTTATTAACAGAAAATTAATGGTCTCAATATTCGCAACTGTTGGATGAGCCAGTAAAACATAGGTTTTGTTTGGCGACAGTTCTTTCTCTAAAAAATCCTGGCTAAATACCGGATTTAGAGATAGTGTTAAAACGAATAGAATGAGCAGCCTACTTAAGTTTTTCATAGCTTATGTGTTTTTACTTGAAGCGTTGATTTGTGTTTATGTTTTGCGAAACGATTATTGTCTGGTAATCCAGAATTACATTATAGACAGTTGAAAAGACAAGACACACCTATTTTGTTTTAAAAATAATTTTTGCCTGAAATTAACGTTTTTCATCCGAAGTGTGAAAAGAGTAGAGATGTTTGTTTTATTTGTTATTTTTAAAACGTCGAAATACCGATCAAAAAAAACCGATTATGTCGTTTAAACTTTTTATTGCCAGTACTTTCGGGTTGATTAAATCGACCGCAAAGTTAGAAGCTGCTTATGAAACTCTTCGTACAGATTACAAAATATTCTGTGAATTTGAAAAGTCAGCGGAATTAGCAGAATATAATGAACTTGATTCGTTGATTAAATCGCAAGCTTTTCAGCAGAAAAAAAAGGAAATTCAGCATTTATCTTTTAAAGGAAGTCAGGAAGCTGCACAGTTGACAGAGTTTAAGAAGTTGGGCCGAAATAGTCGTTTGCAAAAGTTTTATGCCACATTAAAGTCGGATGAATTGAAGCGTTTTGATCGAATTTCTGATTCAGAAACGTTGAAAAAGTATAAAGAACTAAAAGCAGGGG
>JBBQXI010000292.1:0-5518 GCA_038209805.1 Bacteroidales bacterium
CCGGCTGCTTTAATAATCTCGTGACCTGGTCTTAACCAACAGTGATATGTATTACTCAAGATTACTTGACTACCAATAGTGTATAATTCCTCAGGTGATAGGAATTTAACGCCCTCCTTCATGGATGAAATACAATAAACATTACGCCAGTCGGTCATCGGTCAAGATGCGCGAAATGATCGAAAAGAGAATGCAAGCCCAAAACGCCGATCCGACGAAACCGAGACCCGCCATGAGCAGCATGATGAATTCGATGATGAATCCTAAATATGCCAATGATTTGGCAGTCGACAAGGAAGGAAATGAAGGTACAGACATGTTTATTCAGGATGAAAAATACCTGAAAGCCTACGCACTGTATTTCTCCAAATTTATCGATGCCTATAAAAACGAAGGAATCAAAATCACCTCAATCATGCCGCAGAACGAGTTTAATTCGGCTCAGGTATTTCCTAGCTGTTGCTGGACAGCTGCCGGACTGGCCAATTTCATCGGTTCGTATTTAGGCCCGGCAATGGAAAAACAAGGCGTTGAAGTACTCTTCGGAACAATGGAACGCCCGAAAGAAGCTCTGGTTGATACCATTATGAACGATCCCAAAAGTGGCAAATATGTAAAAGGTGTTGGTTTTCAATGGGCCGGAAAAGATGCGTTGCCGGGGATAAACAAACGCTACCCTAATCTTAAACTTTACCAGTCGGAACAGGAATGTGGCGATGGCCAGAATGATTGGAAGGGTGTTCTCCATTCATGGGATTTGATGAAGCACTACCTGAATAACGGCGTTTCGGTTTACGAATACTGGAACACTTCATTGGTGAAAGGTGGCATCAGCCGTTGGGGATGGGCTCAGAACTCATTGGTAGTGGTAGACGCAGATGCAAAAACCTATATTTACACAAACGAATACTACCTGTTAAAACATGTCAGCCATTTTGTACAATCAGGCGCAAAAAAATTAGAAACTGATGGCGAATACAAGGATGTGTTGACATTCATTAATCCTGACAAAAGTATTGTTGTTGTTCTTGCAAATCAGGAACAAGCCGAAAAGGTTGTAAATATTAAAATGGGCGACAAGGTTTATTCTGCAAAGTTGGCTGGCAACTCTTTCAGCACTTTAGTAATTAACTAATTAAAACAAAATAGTCTCAAAAGTCAGATGGAACGTCATTGCGAAGGAGGAACGACTGAAGCAATCTATTGACTAACAGATCGCTTCTCTTTGCTCGCAATGACGCTTTTCTTTAGATTTTCTACTTTTTAGACACCTTCATTTAACTGCAATTTAAAAACTAACCAATGAAAAAAATTATTCTTTCCGTCTACTTGCTGGTCTTTGCCGGACTTGTTGTTTCTGCTCAAAAGACAGGCTTCCTGAATAATCTCTCCAGTTATATCGAGAATACCTCGGTATTTGAGTTGAACCAGGAGCAGGGTAGGGCTTATTATATTCCCGAAAAGAACATTTCGCTGAATGGGAAATGGAAATTTTTCTATTCGGATACTCCTGATGGAATACCTCAGGATTTCTACTCGGAAAAATTTAACGACAGCAAATGGTCATTGATTGATGTGCCGGGCAACTGGGAAATGCAGGGGTTTGGCGACAAGATGTTCCGCAATGTACATGCGCCATTTAATATTGTACCTCCAAAAGGAGTTCCTGTTTGGAGTTTTGGTAAACCACAGAAAGATTTTAACCCGTTCAAAGTCACCCCACCGTTTGTTCCTCAGGAATATAACCCAACAGGAGCGTATCGATTGTCCTTCAATTTGCCGGCTAACTTTAAGGATAAAGAAACGTTCATTCGATTCGAGAAAGTTGCTTCAGCTTCATTTATCTGGGTTAATGGGCTGGAAGTTGGCTACAACGAAGGCGCTCAGGAACCTTCGGAATACAATATATCGAAATACCTTCGTCCGGGCAAGAATACGGTTGCCGTTTTGGTATTGAAATTTTCGGATGGTTATTATCTAGAAAGCCAGGATTACTGGCGTTTGGCAGGTATATTCGATAATGTTTGGTTGTACGCCACCCCCAACGAGCGGCTTCTCGACTGGCAGGTAATTACCGATTTGGATGCCACTTATACCGATGCAAAGCTTGACCTAAAAGTTGATGTAAAAAAATACAAGGAATCACCCACTTCGGTTTGCCAAGTGAAAGCACAATTGTACGACAACAATAAGCAGCTTGTTGCCGAATTATTGAGCGACAAAATATCGCTCGACAAGCCAGGTAAAACCCAATTCGTTTTACAGAAAAACATTTCGAATCCAAAAAAATGGACATCTGAAACGCCGAACCTTTATACACTAAAAATGCTGTTGATGGCCGAAGATGGAAGTGTAACCGATAGGGTAGAGGCACGAATCGGGTTTAAGGAAACCGAAATCCGTGATGAAACATTTTACCTGAATGGGGTTCCGGTAAAAGTAAATTCGCAGAATACCCACATGCAGCATCCTGAATTGGGCCATACCATGAATGAGGAAACGATCCGAAAAGATTTTGAGATTTTGAAGCAATTCAATTTTAATGCGGTACGAATTTCGCATTATCCTCCGGTGAATAAATACCTTGAACTGGCCGACGAATATGGTTTATTTATCATCGATGAAGCGGGGGTTGAATCGCATGCCAGCGAATATGTGTCGACTATGCCCGAATTCACCGAGATGTATAAAGAACGTGTTCGTCGCATGGTTTTAAGAGACCGGAACCATCCGTGTATTTTGTTCTGGAGCGCAGGCAATGAAAGTGGCGAGGGATCGAATATTTCGGAAGTCGTTAAAGAAGGACGGAAATATGATCCGACGCGGTATTGGATGTATGGTGGAAATGCATACGCCCATCCGGCTGAAGATATTATCGGGCCGCGCTATCCGTCGCCAATGGAGCTGGAAATGCAGGTAGGTGTTTGCCCCGACAGTACGGATATTCGCCCTTCGTTTATGGACGAATATCTTTCGGTTGCCGGCAATGGCGGCGGTGGATTAGACGATTACTGGCGCGTGATTTATTCGCACCCGCGAACAATGGGTGGCGCAATCTGGGATTTTGTTAGTCCGGGACTGAAAGAACATGCCCGTCTTTTAACCGATAAGTCTCCATACAATACGCCTGCGAATTTGATGGGAAATGCAAAACTCGTAAAAGGTGTGTCCGGAAATGTGTTGGATTTGAACGGACACGATCAATGGGTAGAAGTTTACCGTCAGAATAATGTTGAATTGAATGGAAATAAACTAACCTTGACATGCGATGTATTTCCTCGGAAACTAATAAGCAGTTGCGGGTCGTTCATCACCAAAGGAAATTACCAGTTCGGATTGCAGCAACGTGGAAAAGATTCACTCGATTTTTACATCTATACCGATAAAAAGTACACGCTCCGCACCAGATTACCTTCGGCCTGGGAAAATAACTGGCACCAACTTACCGGAGTTTATGATGGTAAAACAATGACTGTCTTTATCGATGGCAAAGCAACCGGATCGATTGCCGCTTCAGGAAAGATCAGCAATTTCCCTTACCCGGTAAATATTGGCCGCAATGCAGAGGAGCACGGACAGGAAACTCATGTTTACATTTGCGATGCACAGCTGGATAATGTTGGTATTTTCAATGATGCTATTCTCCCCGGAAGTTTTGATCCGAAAAAGGCAGCGCTATGGTTGGATTTTGAAAATGAATCCGATCAGGGATCTTATTTTAGTTATGGAATTGGCGCCCGAACTTATGGAAGTATTTGGCCCGACAGAAAGCCTCAGCCCGAAATGTGGCAAATGAAAAAATCGGTTCAGCCACTTTCAATAAAACTGATTGATGCTGAAGCTGGCTGGGTTGAAGTTTGGAACCGTAATAATTTTCTGGATGCCTCCGTTTATAAAACCCGTTGGTTTCTGGAAGCCGATGGTGAGGTTGTTCAGCAGGGCGAGTTGAATTTGCAGGTGCCTGCACAATCGAAAAAACTCATTCAGATTTCTTACCAGAAACCTGCAATAAAACCCGGTAAAGAATACAGGATTACCGTAAGTTCAACTTTAACAAAAGACGAATTGTGGGCCAAAGCCGGACACGAAGTTTCGTGGGATCAGCTGGAATTGCCTTGGTTTCAGAATGCTGAAGTTGCCGCCAATTCAGAAAAACAGAATCTCAGTCTGGTGCAGTCTGATGCTGATATTGCCGTTTCAGGAGCCGATTTTAAATACACGTTTGACAGGAAAAGTGGTGTATTGAGATCCATTCAGCTTAAGGGCAAAGAAATGCTGAAATCGCCTCTAAAACTAAATGTTTGGCGAGCACCACTGGCCAATGAGCAGGACCAATGGAACTCAGGGGCTGCACAGTCAAAAAGCTGGAAGACCGGATTCGGAGAACAAATTGCAACTGAGTATTATTCGAATGGATTGGATACGCTTACTTTTTATCCGATGTCGGTCGAATGCAAAGAGGTGAATGGAAAAGTATATGTAGATGTTCGCGAGATTTGCTTGATCGGGAGTAGCAAGAATAAAGAGAAAAAGGATTTGTATATATGGGGAGTTCAGATTAACGGGTTCGAGAACCTTTATTCGTTCGTTATTTCGCCAGATGGTGTGATCAACTTAAACCACAAGGTTATTCCTCAGGGAAATATGCCGCTTTGGTTGCCACGAATCGGGCTGACAATGACCCTTGGTCGGTCTTTCGATCAGGTGGAATGGTATGGCCGGGGCCCGCAGGAAAATTACCCCGACCGAAAAACAGGCTATAAGATTGGCATCTATAAATCTTCAGTGAAAGATATGTACGAACCTTACCTTATTCCGCAGGATTATGGATTACGTACCGATAACCGGTGGATGAAAATTACCGATGCCGAAGGTTTGGGGCTGAACGTGAAAATGAATGAGCTTTTCAACTTCAATGCTTCAAATTATTCAACCACGAATTTGACCAAAGCCATGTACACCTATCAGTTAAAAGAGCAAGACGGAATCACTTTAAATCTCGACTATGCCACATCAGGTGTGGGTTGTACTGCTCGTTCAGTTTTTGATGCTTACCGGGCTTTGCCGCAAATGTATGAACGGAAAATAACGATCATTCCTGTTTCAGGAAAATAGAACAGTGACCCCGTTGAAAGAATAGACTCTTTCAACGGGGGTCACTGTTTGAATCCGTTAAACGATTACCTGAATTTACACGTTCATATGTTTTACAACAAAAGCTTCATCTAATCTAATTCGGAATAAAAAAACTATCATTGCGTCAGTATGACACAATTTCGCGCGATGTCGCACACCCCGGTTTTTCTTCAAAATATCTAAGCAAAACTGAAACTGTTTTTAGTATTGAAACGAACAAATCAAAATAAACCACAAACAAAAATTTCAACCAATGAAACAAAATTCAACCAGTGGAATGAACAGACGTAACTTTCTGGGACTTTCAGCCATTGGCCTGACTGGCCTAACCATCCTTCCAAGTTGGACCATGAGCGACGGAACCCGAATTGCTCCAAGCGAC
>JBBQXI010000293.1:0-5441 GCA_038209805.1 Bacteroidales bacterium
CAGTCCTATTAAATTTTATTGCAAACCTCAATGTCCAAATGAAGTAAATTGTCAACAGGCCAAAAAGTAAATAATATTTCATTTGTCGTTTTTCAAATTGTCAATCGTTTTCTCGTCGCAGCACCGGATAATATTGGCAACAACTAGTATATATAGGAGAGATTATAGTACTTTTTTGATTGTTCTATAATTCTGAATTCGCTATATACTGTTGAAAGTATTTGATTTTTATGTTGTGTTAAAAGTAATGGGTTATGCTTATATTCAAAAACAATTGGTCGCTTTTTTATGATAATTTTTCATTTTATTGGTCGTATGCAAAGAAACTGATCCGATGAACTTAGCGTCATCGGATCAGTCAACACCGATTTGCCCAATTATTCAGTTGCGGCTGGATTGACTTCGGGTTCTTTGGCTTTTGTGGTAGCCAATCGGGCGTAGGTTTTGCGCAGTTCGTCCATTTGTTTAAACAGGGCGGTATAAACATCGGTAGGCGTGTAGTTCACCGCTTGCTCTATGGCCAGGCAAAACTGTTCGTAACTGGTTTGTGCATCGCGTCTCAAACTGCTGGCCGATGGGCCATTGGTAGCAGCTTCGTGCTCGTTGCGGGTTTGGTACAACACGCCAAATGCTACATTTACAGCTTCCAGCCCGGTCATCATATCGGTAATTCCAAGGGTAGCGGCCTGTGCTTTTAAGGATTCGCTCGCGTTGAACTTACTAAACAGCTCGTTCATCACTCCTGTCTGGGTATTCATGGCTCTATCTTTGAAATTCCAGTACGGACGCAGAAAAACTTCTACGTTTTCTGCTGCTGTTTTCTTTTCCGGATGGCGACCTTTTAAAGCGGTGGTCACGTTGCGTTTAACTTCAGCAAACCGATCTTCGCGCTCGGCCCTCATTTCAATCACTTGAGGGGTCAGCACATTTTTCAATGCCTTGTTCATTTGTACGCCCATGGCGTTGTTGTTGGTTTCTAGTTGGGCAAGTATTGCTTTGGATAATTTGCCAATACTTTCTTTTACAGGGGTCGCAGCCTCAACAGTTGATTTGTTTAGCGAAAACAGATCTTCAATCGTCAGACCAGTTAAATGTACAATTGTCAGTTCTTGTAATTGCATAAATTTAGTTTTTAAATGGTTAAACATGAATCAGAATATTTGAATTTGCTTTTTGTTCGCTTTCATTGGTTTGTAACTTCTGTATTTTGAAACAAGCTCTCCCACCGCGGGGTGATGCTGAAATATTCAGAGGAAGCTTCTCCCCAACTGGGTTAATACTAAAATATCCGGAGGAAGCTTCTCCCCAACTGGGTTAATACTGC
This sequence comes from Bacteroidales bacterium, assembly GCA_038209805.1. Lineage (GTDB taxonomy): Bacteria > Bacteroidota > Bacteroidia > Bacteroidales > Prolixibacteraceae > Aquipluma. The sequence goes on from JBBQXI010000293.1 coordinate 1,325, forward strand.
AATATTCTGCGGAAGCCTCTCCCCAACTGGGTTGATACTGCAATATTCTGCGGAAGCTTCACCCCGCACAAAATCATGCTGAAATATCAGGAGGAAGCTCCTCCCCGACTAGGTTGATGCTTTTACACTTTTATTTGCTGTTGCTAAAATTGGTTTTGTACTGTTTTTAACCGAAGTATCATCCTGAATGTAATGTACTGATGTAGGAATAAGACGGTTAGAGCTAATTTACAAAGAAAATCATTAGGAATCGACAAAAATATTATCAACAGCATTGAACCATTGATTCTACTAAGATTGGAGCTATCTCGCCCCGATGGGGCTTTATTTTCATCTTTCCATTTTTTCTATAAATATTTCGTTCCTGACGGAACGTGAATCGATGCCTGCAGCATCAAATATTTATAGTACAACGATTTAAAACAACTTAAAGTGTGCCGAAGGCACACCACTTCAGCGCATCAATAATGAGCCGGTTTTGGATTTTATTGGTGAAGGTAAACGATAATTCTTTATTCGTTTCGTGTTCGTAGTCGATGTCGTTATGCCCCATATTAATATAAATCATGCGGTAACGGGTGTTCGTCCACACCACCGGATAATCGCCACTGTGCCATATTTCGTGCGGCTTTGGGCCAGTTCCGAGCGGAAAACTCGACGGATCGATCGAAAGTAGAACGTTGATGTCAGGATTAGCCCGCAAATCATTTTGCCAGGCGTACCATTCGTTGGGTTGTGATTTGAATTTTTCAGGAAGATGTTTGGTCGAAGGATGTTTCCGGTCTTCTACCTTCAAAATGGCCGAAGTTGGACGCCATGTATTTCCTTTGTATTCGCCCGATCCTAAAAATTGGTTGTGATACCAGTCCCAATCTTGAGGAAAATCTGAAGGCGTGAGTGCAAAGGCAGAAAAATGGAATCCCATAAATGCTCCGCCTTTTTCCATGTATTCCTGAAAAGCTTTTCGCTGATCAGACAATTCGGGACGGGTATCCAGAAAAATAACTACCTGGTAGTGTGAAAGTGTATCCGCATTTAGTTTGTTCCAATCATTGGTTGAGAAATAGCGGAATTTTTGTTTTGTACTGATTTCGGAAAACCACCGGTTGGCCTCGTGAACAAAACTAATATGCGCCTGATCGTTTTTGGCGGTGTAAAACGCAATAACGTTAAATGTTTTGGAAGGAGTTTTGGCATGAACTATAAGAACTGTAATTACCAGAAATAGTGTATTGAACAGTCTTTTTAGGTTTGGCATAGTTTGTTGTAGTTTTTGTATTACCACGAATTTTCAGGGCACGGTTCTATCGGGAAAACATGGTTTATCTTTCTTCCTGAACTGAACTTTGGCGAATACGAAAGCCTTCAATATCTCCATCATGACTGAATACTTCGAGCACTATCGAATTTTCCAGAGCCTCAGTATGATGGCAAATGTTTTTCTTCATACACCAGCTATCTCCTTTAACGAATTCAGAAATAATATCACCAGCAATCAGACGTATTTTACCTTGAAGCAAATAAGCCGAATGATCGCTCTGATGAACGTGTTCAGGTAAAATAGCACCTTTTTGAATCATGAATTCAGTCATAATCATTGAATCGTCATGATGCAGAATTTTGATTTTTACATCATCATCAATCTGGTTGTATGCAAATTTAAAATGCGAATTTAACATGTGATGATCTTTGGTAATATTTGAGTGGCGAAATATAATAAAATCCCTCAATTCAAAGCATTTACTCTCCTTTAGTTCTGATTGTTTGGGGAAAACTTAAGATAAAATTCAATCCTGAATGAAACACGCGAATAGAAAGACCTCCAGACTTAGGCTAGTCTGGAGGTCTCGTCGTATCAAAAAACACAGCGCCCTATTTTTTAATGGTTATATTCTTGAAACTGGAGATGTCAATAATTCCTTGTGTATCGCTGTCGAAACTAATTTCGATGCTGTCGCCAATGCTCGAAACAGGCAGTGCATTTGATATTTGAGAAGAGCCTATGAAAATATTGCTGTAATCTTTTACCGTGAAATAATAAAAGCTATTGCCATTTTTAACATCATTGCTGATGCGGGTAACTATCGATTTGAGTGTAGTTTTCTGAGCAGTATTCCTTGTATTCAGCTTATTGTTCGTCATGTTGAATGCATTTTTGTAGGCCATCAATGTTTCACGCAGAGTATTGCCAACTCCCACAATGGTATAATCTTCGATGGCAACCATGGCAAACATTTTAACCAATCCACCGTCATCTTTCAAAGTCATCACATAAGTCGGGATTCCATTAATATTGTAGGGAATAGGCGCTGATGCCGAATACCTCTTTTCCTGAATTTTACCGATGGCCGAATTTTTAGCAGCATACTCGGTGGCTCCACTCTGCCGATACCAAACAGCCTTTTTGGTCCGAGTATCAACCAAAACAAAACCAACAGTTGCTTCGTCAGCACCAACCGATGTTAATCCGGTGTACCAATACGCCCGGTTATCTTCGCCATAAACCAACGAAACACTTTCGGTGATTTGCAGTTTGTCTTCGTTCGAGAAATTCCAGTAGCCTTTTACATATTGCCCCCAATCGTTCAGCTGGGTTTCAATAAACTTGTCAGGCTGTATGCGGTCGACCCACGCCGGAGTATTTTCGATGGAATATTCTTTGGTTTCACCGGTTTGTGGGTCAACAATTACCACACCAACTGCATCAGCTCCATTAAAACCAATTTTCTTTTTGAACTTAGTGACCACCCAAAATGGATTTCCATCATCGTCAATCTCGAACGAATAATCAGTTAAACCACAATAAAAGAATCCTTTGAAATAGATATGACGTTCCAAATTGCTGAAGAAAAAAGCTTCAGGCTAGTATTTGATCAATACTTTCTTGCCTTTTACCTCCTGAACCAATTTGACGTCCCTTTCATTGGTGGCATTAACCATCACATAGCCTGGCGTCCCCTGACTATTTTTCTGCCACATAAAAAATCCGGAATGTAAAAGCGGTGCCACCCAATACAATTCGGTACCCACTTTTTGAATATTAAACGTACCTAGCCGAACCTGACTTCCCAAAGCAGCTTGCGCTCCAAGCACCTTATCGCCCAATAAATTGGCAAGCGCCTGATCAACTACCCGAATCTTTTCGATAGAAATCGGAGCCATGTGTTCCGATAAGCTTTCACCCACTTCCACATTACCAATTAAATCGCGGTAGGCGTCACTCCTGAAAACTGCCAATGAAGTTAGTATCGGCAATACGGTTATGTATAAACCCAGCACCACCATGAAAGTAACAGGGGCTTTAACTTTGCTCGATTTTAGTTGAAATACAATTTCCTGTGGTGTTGAGTTGGGATGGATAGGTCGGTTTAGCAAGATCCACAAACCTGTCAGCACAATCAATAGCAACGCAAGATCGGTGAAGCCATAATTAACAACTGGTAACGAAAAATAAATGATTAAAAATGCAGCTGCGATTAAGACCAGCAGATTGTTGATTGTCTTCATAATTGTTTTTTGAGTTGCCTCGTTTTTATAACTGAAGCTTTAAACAGTAAATATAGACTAATTTAAGACATCAGAATCATTCACAAATTTCAGACAATCCTCCCTAACGGACTGATTTCTATCATCTAGCAGCATCCCCAAAAGTAAACCACTTTATTTTTCTTCCTTGAAAAGGCGATCATTCGTCCATCCTCTTCATACAGATGATAGGAAAATCCAATTACATCCGGATCATTTAACAAGGTTTCGTAACTCCCTACAATTAGATTATCCTTATTCTCTTTCAATAATTTAGGAATCGGATTCCTGGAATTTCAAAAACGATTGTATCCCGCAAATTATCTGAATTATAGGATAACTTAAACGTATCCACCTCTGTAACACTTATAAAAAAGTGAATTTTCTTCTCGAGTACATTTCCTTTCCGTGCAAATAAATTCTTTGGAATAAAAAGTAAGTAATAGGAATAAAATAATGCCGTATTTAATTTTCAACTCACCCCTTCGCATCTGCGATGCTCTTCCCCTCTCTTTGCAAAGAGAGGGGCGAAGTCAGCTAGCTGACTTGGGGTGAGTCAAGTAAAAAAACACGACAATAAATTGTTCTCATT
>JBBQXI010000294.1:0-5428 GCA_038209805.1 Bacteroidales bacterium
TTTTCTGGTTTGATTACTTTAGCAAAATATTCAATTGGATTGAATGACTACAAAATACATAAATATTGAACAAGTTGGATCAGTTTCATTCACAATAAATGAGCGATCGAAAAGAATTCGTCTAAGCATCAAGTCTGACGGCGAAATTGTTGTTTCCATGCCCTCCTCTGTTCCTGTGCGCGATGCAATCCGTTTCATTGAATCAAAGGTCGATTGGATACTTAAACAAAAGACAAAAATACAGGCACGGTCAACTCTTTTTGCTCCTGAAAGCTGTTTTAGAACCCGATTCCATAAACTAGCCATTACAAAAGGTAATACCGACAAAGTTTATAACCGGGTTGGAAACGGCGTAATTCAGATATTTATTCCTGACCGTGTGAATCACGAGCAACCCAAAGTACAGGAATTCATCAAAAACACCTTGATTGACGTGATGCGATGGGAGGCAAAAGTTTACTTACCAAAAAGGCTGAAAGAACTGGCAGACAAGCATGGATTCAAGTACGAAAACGTAAGCATTAAAAATGCGTCGACCCGATGGGGAAGCTGCTCATCGGTCAATAACATCAACCTAAACCTTCACCTGATGCGGGTTCCGGAACATTTGATTGACTATGTACTTTTACATGAACTGGCTCATACGGTCGTCAAAAATCATGGCGATAAATTTTGGCTTTTGCTCGAACAATGTTACCCGAACGCCCGAAAAGCCGACAAAGAAATGAACAACTACCGAACACAAACTTTTTAGGTACATTCAAGACAAACTCACTATTTTTGTAGAAACATACCATCAATGAATTGGAACCAGATTATATCGACCACCCGCTTAGGGCAGGAAGAACTTGCCACAAAAGACAACAAGCACAGCCGGACTCAGTTTCAGCGCGATTATGACCGCATCATTTTTTCTTCGCCTTTCCGGAGAATGCAAAATAAAACACAGGTTTTTCCTTTACCCGGAAGTGTTTTTGTTCACAACCGTCTAACGCACAGCCTGGAAGTTGCTAGTGTTGGTCGATCGTTGGGAAGCATGTTTGTTGAAAAAGCTGAAAGCGAAAAGATGGAAATCGAAAATCCACTTTTTCAGGAGATTGGTGCAGTCGTTTCGGCAGCTTGTCTGGCTCACGACATGGGAAATCCGCCATTTGGACATTCAGGTGAAGATGCCATTGCGCAGTTTTTCAAAAAGAGTACCGAACCTCGATTGGTAAACGAACTAACTGAAGGCCAATGGAAAGACTTCACCTTTTTCGATGGTAATGCCAATGCTTTTCGGCTGTTAAGTCACCAGTTTAATGGCCGCCGTGAAGGAGGTTTTGCTCTCACCTATACCACATTGGCTTCGGTTATAAAATATCCATACGAATCCGTTTTGACAGAAAAACCTAAGTTTGGCTTTTTTCAATCCGAGAAATCGATTTACGCCAGAATTGCCAATGAACTGGGGCTTTTGCAGCTATCCGAAAATCCGGCAAAATACGTTAGGCATCCGTTGGTATTTTTGGTTGAGGCTGCCGATGACATTTGCTATCAGTTGATGGATTTGGAATATGCTCACAAACTAAAAATACACAGTTTCGACCAAACTCGCTCGCTGTTAATGGAGTTTTTCGATCAGCAAACTGAGTCCGGGCAGATCAACCGGATCAACGAAACGCTCAAACTGGTTTCGGATCCCAACGAACAAATTGCCTATTTGCGTGCCAGTGTGATCGGGAAACTGGTCAAACAATGCGTCGATGTTTTCTGGGAGAAACAAGGAGAAATTTTATCCGGAAGTTTCCAAAAACCGTTAATTGACTGCGTTCAGTCTAAATCTCTGGCAGCGATGAATACGATCAAGAAAGTCAGTGTAAAAAACATTTACAATGACCGCTCTGTAGTTGAAATCGAGATTTCGGGATACCAGATCATCGGAACTTTAATTGAGGTTTTTACTGAGGCAATTCTGAACCCAATGGAAGGGCTCTCCAGAAAATTAATTCAACTGATGCCCGATCAGTATGGCGGAAATCATGAGTCAACCTACCAAAAAGTGCAGGCTGTTGTTGATTTTGTTTCAGGAATGACCGATTTGTATGCCCTTGATTTGTACCGAAAAATTAAAGGAATTAACATTCCAGGAATATAATTAACATACTCATACGATGACTTAAAGTCATCGTATGAGTTCTAAATTACACCAATGAAAACCGATTTTGATCAATTTGAAAACGATCGGATGATTGATGATCGGATGAATTACAAGTGGGGAATTTTCTATTTTAATCGGAAAGATTCCAGAATTGTTGTTCCAAAACGAGTCAGAGGAATGGGTTGGACGCTGAATTTTGGCAATATTTATGCTTATGTTCTCGTAATATTAATTATTGCAGCAGGAATCCTAATCGGAAAGATATATCATTAACGTTCTGAAAGTTGCGCTATCAAAGCCTTCCAGAGCCTATTAACAAAAATATATTCGGATTAAACATTAAAATTTCTTAATAAAGTTAAAAATCAGGCAGATATCAATGATAACGTAACAACAAATTCACGACATTTGACGTTCTATTCTGGAAAATTAAGTAGGAGAAGATATGGTTGCGGTATTAAAAATCATTCAGGTATTTTTGTTGGCTTCAGTAAAGTATGTAATAACATTTCCTTTTGCTCTACTCATTGGGCTAAATTTCCTTCAAACGTTAATTGCTGTAACTCTGGGTGGAATCGCCGGATTCTTCTTTTTTTATTATATGAGCGGTTATGCTATTAAACGACTTCATCATTTTCGAATTTTTCTTCGGAAACACCTTCCACTTTCCGTTCGATTGAAATTTCGTCAATTGATGATGTGGAGAAAAAAGGTGACAGGTGAACGGGTCTTCAGTAAACGAAATCGCTTTATTGCCTGGTTTCGCTCCAAATTCGGATTGCTTGGAATTGTTGTCCTATCGCCAGTCATTCTGAGTATCCCTATCGGTGCATTTCTACTGAATAAATATTACTCGAAACACAAAATGGCAAAACCCTATATGGTTTTATCCATCGTCAGTTGGACAGCTGTTTTTGTTGCTTTTGCCCTGATTTTCCCGCATTTGATTAGATAAATATCTCCAAACAATTAATCAGGTCTTATTTCCATTCTAATGCTTTCCTTATTTTTTAGGATTAGCTCATAATCAGCACCCGACCAATCAATTGTTTGCCACTGGTCGAAAGAGAACCAGTATTTAGCCACATGTTCGGTCAGAATAATATCTCCGGAAGCTATTTTACAGATGAACGGAACCAACCGGATTTGTTTGTTGCCATAATCAAATTCGATGTATTCAAGTTGTTTCTGAACCTCAACGCTAATTCGTAATTCTTCATCAATCTCGCGAATGATGCACTGAGCCGCAGTTTCTTCCGGATGAATTTTACCGCCCGGAAATTCCCATTTCAACGGATGACTGCTTCCCGAACCGCGCTGAACAGCCAGAATTTTCGAATCCTTCAGAATTATTGCACAAGAAACTTCAATCATTTTCTTTCTTTCCGGTAAAAATTGAATCTGCAAAGAAGGGAAAAACTATCTTTATTTCAAGATTCGAAACAAGTACTGTTTGCTATTTATGACTGAAAATGATCTCCGATCGCTGATTCAATCATGGGAGAATATCGCTCTGTTGGTGCGATATATTGCTGATTACCCTGAACATTTGGACATTCTTATGACCAAAGTATTGGATGATAGTCGACCTGAGTATTGGCGAGCAGCCTGGATGGTCGATAAAATCCACGAACGACATCCGGAACTTGTTGCCCCATATCTTCAGTCAATGACCGATTTTGTATTGACGACTAAAAATGCCGGTAAAAAGAGGCATCTATTGAAACTTATCAGCCTCAACGATATTCAGGAAGAGAATATGGCTTTGTTATTGAATTACTGCATCGAAGTATTCACCAATACGGCAGAACCTGTTGCGGTACGAGTGCATGCCATGCAAATACTTTTCAACATTGCACAAAAAGAACCCGATTTTTCTGGAGAGCTGATCGAATTGATAGAAAATGAAATTGAACTCCATGGCTCAGCCGGATTACTTTCGAGAGGGAAAATGTTGTTGAAAAAATTGTATAAAAGCAGAATGCAAGTTTGAAACATAAAAATCAAAACAAAAGCAGACTGAATAATCAAGTTTCGATTATTCGGCCTGCTTTCATAACTTGCTCGAAATCTCTATTTTTTCAGGAAAGCTTCTTTTAATTCCAACAGTTGCTCATCGTTCAAACCTTCGGGTTCGTTGCCCGATTGCATGGCCATAAACCAGATTTGTGCCGATTTCGAAAGAATGTCGATCATATCGAAGGCATCAGAAACAGTTTCACCAATAGCGAAAGCACCATGTTTTTCCCAAATCACCACTTCGTGTCCATTTTTAAAACCTTCGATAGTTGCATCGGCAATCTTATGACTTCCGGGTAATATATAAGGCACTATAAATACCCCTCGTGGTACAAATACAAAGGCTTCGGGGTGCATTCCCCATAAAGTTTTGTTCAGCATCTCGGCAGTCTGAAATCGTGGAATCTGGGTCATGGCAACCAGTTCGTTCGGATGAGTATGAACCACTGCTTTGTTTTTCGAACCCGTGCTTACCAGTAGATTGTGAACGGCTAAATGTGTTGGCAATTCAGAAGTTGGCCTGAAATTATACAGGTTACGCTTTTTCATAGAGATGATGTGGTAAGCATTCCCCTTTTTGTTCATCTTGATGATACAGGCATTATTCATCGGACTGATTGCCAAATCGCGCATGCGCTTGCCGGTTCCGGTCACAAAAAAATAAAGGTTTGCCAACGATTCGTAGCTGCGCTCAAGTTGAAACATCGGATAATGTTCCAATTCAAATTGAGTTTCTGTCATCATTTCAGACAGATTTACAGATATATTTCCTGCATTTCGCTCTGCCCAACCCTTTTGCCAAAGATAATTTGCCAAGCCAGCCACCTCGGTGATGGTCTTTGCAATTTTTTTGTTTTCCTGAAAAAATTCTTTCATCTCTTTTATCGTTACTGATGTATCACAAATTATTTTCTATCTGAGAATTATTCCACAATTCCCCGACTTTGACTATATTTTTGCAAAAATACAGGGAATACATGCACTTTGGGCCTGTTCGTCAAATATATTCCATATAATATTAACAATCAATTTATACACAATACAAAATGACAAGCTCCTGAAAGTTAAAGGGTAATGAAGGCAAAACCTATTTTATATTATGAATGTATAAATAAACATCGCAGACAGAACGAAAAATTATACACAAAACAGAGGTCAAAAAAATAATTTTTATATTTTTGCACCGTCTTTAAAGAAAAGACAACGAAGGATTGACCCATGGTGTAATTGGCAACACAACTGATTTTGGTTCAGTAGAGTCTAAGTTCG
>JBBQXI010000295.1:0-5421 GCA_038209805.1 Bacteroidales bacterium
CGCCGTAATGAAACGGTGTCCGGTTTTTGTGGTGCCACCTGGATTTGAACCAGGGACACATGGATTTTCAGTCCATTGCTCTACCAACTGAGCTATGGCACCATTTTGAGTCCGGTGCGGACTTTTTTCGAAGCTTTTCGTTTTCGCTTTTGGCTATTCCGTTTCGCTTTCGGGTTGCAAATATAGACCAAATATTTAAACTACAAAAAAAAAGAATTCATCTCCTGCAATTTTTTTTGCAGAAGCAGCCGAACCGTTTCTTTTTCATGTAATTGTACTTCTGGAAAAATGCAAATAGAATTTCCGTAGCCCCACTCTTCCTTTTGCTACCCTATCGGGGCACGGAATAGCTATGATAGAAATAAATATGCAATTACTTAATACTGAAGTCATAGCTATTTCATACTTTTGCAGACCAAATTTTTTTACACTTTTCAGGAAAATGATGCAAACATTCGTTTTAAAGAATGGAATCCGGATCATCCATCAAGAGGCCAATTCGCCAGTTTCACATTTTGGTGTGCTGATTAATACCGGATCGAGAGATGAAGAAGCAGACGAACAAGGCATCGCTCATTTTATTGAGCACGTGATTTTTAAAGGAACTCAAAATCGCAAGGCTTTTCATATTCTCAATCGCATTGAAGATGTAGGTGGAGAGCTAAATGCCTATACTACAAAAGAAGAAACTGCCGTATATGCCACATTCCTAAGTGAGTATTATCAGCGTTCGATGGAGTTGATCAGCGATATTCTGATCAATAGCACATTCCCGGCCAAAGAACTGGAACGCGAAAAAGAGGTGGTGATCGAAGAAATTAATTCATACAAAGACAGTCCTTCAGAATTGATTTTCGATGAATTTGAAGAAATTTTGTTTGATGGGCATCCCATTGCACGCAATATTTTGGGTACTCCCGAGCTGATTAAAACGTTTAATAAAGAAAGTATTCTGAAGTTCATGGATGAGAATTACCATACCGATCAAATCGTTTTGAGCTCGGTGGGTAATATTTCAATGGCCAAATTTATTCGTTTAGCTGAGAAATATTTTGGTCCAATTCCGGAGAAGCCGAGAAATAAAATACGGACAAATGTGTATAACTACCTGCCGGAAACACGTGTCGTACAAAAGGATACATTTCAGGCTCATTGCATCGTAGGTAATATCGCTCCCGACATATACAGTCCAAAACGAATGCCGATGGTTTTGCTGAACAATATTTTAGGCGGGCAATCGATGAACTCGCGACTTAATATGGTTTTACGCGAACGCAACGGAATGGCCTACAATGTTGAGTCAAGCTATACCGGCTATTTTGACACGGGTGAGTTTAGTGTGTATTTTGGCACTGATAAGGAGAATTTGGATCAGGCGCAGTGGCTGGTAAACAAGGAACTGCTGAAAATGAAAGAAACACCGATGGGAATAATGCAATTGAGCCGCGCCAAAAAGCAGTTAATCGGGCAATTGGCTATTTCGACTGAGAATCGGGAGGATTTGATGCTTTCGATTGGGAAAAGCATGTTGTTTTTTAACCAGGTTGATCCGATTGAAGTCATCTTTAAAAAGATTGAGGCTATCGACAGCAGCGAGATCATGGAAATCGCCAACGAAACATTTAACGAATCGCAAAATAGTGTGCTAATTTACCAGTAAAATGACCGACCACGTTTTGCTCGACCAATATATAATTAATCACATTTCTCCTGAAGAAGATTTCCTGAACGAACTTGATCGCGAAACTCATCTGAAAGTGCTCCGTTCCAGAATGCTTTCGGGACATTTGCAGGGTCAGATATTGAGTTTGATCAGCTGCATGATAAAACCCAAATGTATTCTTGAAATTGGAACTTTTACCGGTTACTCTGCCTTGTGTCTGGCAAAGGGATTGTCTGAAGGCGGCCAATTGCATACCATCGAGATTGAAGACGAACTGGAGGGAATAGCACAAAAATATTTCACGAAATCAGGAATGGTGGATCGCATTTTTCAACACATAGGCGATGCCCGTGAGATCATTCCTTCAATCGGTCAGTCGTTTGACCTTGTATTTATTGATGCTGACAAGCGCGAATATTGCGACTATTACAACATCATTTTCCATCATGTGCCAGTTGGTGGCTTTATTCTGGCCGATAACATCCTTTGGGACGGTAAAGTGGTCGATCCGGAAGCCGCAAACGAAGAACAAACCCGCGGAATTCTTGATTTTAATGATCTTGTTCAAAACGATTCGCGGGTCAGAAATGTAATTCTTCCGGTGAGGGACGGAATTATGGTTGTGCAAAAGGTTTCAGAATAAAACTATTCATCCTCTGTATTCGAATATTTTCTACGCAGAAAAAAATATACCGGAATTCCAGTTAAAATGAGAATCATGCCTATAATTGCTTCGCGCGGCCTTGTTGCAATGGTATTGAAAATTAAGCCAATGCAAAAGAGGATGAAGATAGCAGGTACGACCGGATATCCCCAAACTTTGTAGGGTCGGTGCGCATCGGGCATCTTGCGACGCAAAATAAATACTCCCAGCGTTGTCGCTCCGTAGAATATAAAGACGGCAAAAATTACCATGTCAGTCAACTGATCGAAAGTTCCGGATAATACCAGCGCCGAAGCCCACAATCCTTGCCAAAAAAGTGAGTTTCCCGGAACATTGTACTTGTTCAATTTCCCAATACCTGTAAAGAAAAGTCGTTCGCGCGACATGGCGTAATAGGGGCGGGCTCCTGTGAGAATACTAGCATTGGTACAACCCAGTGTAGTAAGCAATATCAACATCGAAATAAACAGAACGCCACCCGTTCCCCAGAAACTACGGACTGCCTCAACGGCAGCAATCTGGTTGCCTGCCGCGTGAATTTGTTCCAGTTGTGGAATGGAAAGGATTGAAAGGTAGGTTACATTGACCAACAAATAAATAAAAATCACGAGCAAAACGCCGATCACGATTCCTTTTGGGATATTTCTTTTTGCATCTTTAACCTCTCCACCGATAAAGCCGACCGAAACCCATCCCTGATATGCCCAGAAGGCAGCTAGCATAGCCGTGAAAAAAGATGAGAGCGTAACTGTGCCGCTGCTCAAATCTTTGATGTCTAAATAATTTTCAGGTGCGGTAGTTATGTGGGATAAACCAAAGAAGACGATTATGAAGAGACCGGCAAACACTAGCAACAGTATGGCTTTACTGGTTCCTGCACCACTTTTTAATCCTGAGATATTGAGGGAAGTTAAAAGTAAAATTAGCAGAATGGCTGTCAGTTTAATTCCAAAATCCTGAAAAGGGAAGAAAACACCCCCTATGCTAAAATGTTGTAGCGAGGAGAAAATCTGAGGTATAGGAATGATGCTGTTCAGCGATTGGGCAAAAACGTAAGCTAATGAAGAGATGGTTGCCGTTTGTATGATTGTAAACAGCGACCACCCATATAAAAATGAAAAAAACCGGTTGTAGATCTTCTTTAGATAGACAAATTCGCCGCCTGTATCGGCCAGTAATCCTGCAACTTCTGCATTACTCAATGCTCCAAACAGCGTGATAATTCCTCCAACAATCCAAGCCATCAGTATCCAGATGGAAGAGTGAAGCTCGGCCGCCATTGGCGCAATTTTTTTATATACTCCGGAACCAATTATGTTTGCAACTACGAAAATGATGACATATCCCAGGCCAAGTGTTCTGACCAAATTCCTTTGATTATTCATAGATAAACATTAGAAAGTAAATGAAGATTCGAAATTAAGAAATTAGTTGGTTTTTGGGGTATGGGGATTGTATATCCGATTCAAGACTTCAAATTGTAATTGAAATTCAGAACTGAACCGTTTCGATGAGGTCAATTTGAATTTGAGATTAGTTACCCAATCTGTCACCTTGAAAAATAAAACCGCCATAATATCTTGTATTATAGCGGTTTGAAGATTGTCCTTGTTGTCCTGTTAGGAGTCCGATTGTATGCTGTAAGTTGCTTATTATCAATCTATAAATCAAAAACAATTCCCCTTTGACTCACCGTTATACTCACCTAAATTTTGATGGTATTTCGGTCGTTTTGTGGTATAAAAATACAAAATATTTTTCAATTATTAATTACGTGACCGGAGAAAAAAGACAGCAGAATTTTGGAGATATGTCATTTCCTTCCTGTACCTATCGGGGTACAAATTGTTGCGGAAGAATCGTATGAATGCGATTATGAATGTGAAGGTTCTGTTCTGAATTGCATGCGAAATATTGATGTAAAGGGCAGGTACTTTAGGCTATTTTTTTTTTTGTGGGAATCAACAGTTCCCGTATATCAATATCCAGAACTTCTGCTATTTTCTTGAGTACAGGTAGGGACGGTTGTGTATGATTATTACAATAGTTGGTAACAACGACATAACTTTTCTCTATTTTATCAGCCAACCACGTCTGGGTTCTCCCCTGATCTTTAAGCACTTCTTTAATCCGATTCATACGTCATGTGTTACATTGCAAGAGTAATAGATACTATATTTTGATAGTCAATAATAACGAATTCCAATATAAAAAATAAATGATTCTTGTGTACTATTAAAAAAAGATGCATATTTATATTGTATTTTAATATAAATATGCATCATTAAATCAAATCCGAAATTATCCGATCCTCTATTATTTCAATAAATGATGTTAAAAATCCTTTATTAATTCTTAAAATTGCATCCATTCATTTTCAATAAAAACCTGTGAACTTGGAGAAAAAAGGAAAATACAAATTTATCCGGTTTAAAGAAGAACTATCTCAAGAATCATTTACTGATTTTTTTGATTATTACTTCATCAGGTTAACCCACTTTGCAACAACCATTGTAAAATCAGACTTATTGGGCGAAGAAATTGTCCTTGATGTTTTCTTAAAACTTTGGGAGAACAGCAAAACTTTGGATGCAATTAATAATATTGAAACCTATTTGTATATCTCTGTAAGAAATAAGTCGATAAATGTTTTAAAGAAAGAACAGAAATTTCACTTTGACATTCTTGAGGACTCCCATATTCAGCTAGCTGATTATAACCCATCAGCAGAAAGTGATTTTATCGAACATGAAATGTTTGGAGCACTAAATGAAGCGGTGATGAAATTACCCTCTAAATGCAAAATCATCTTTAAATTAATTCGCGAAGATGGACTTAATCGGAATGAAGTTTCTAAGGTTCTCAATATCTCTGTAAAAACGGTCGATAATCAGGTTGCTATTGCGATAAAAAAAATTGCAGAGCAGCTGAATATTGATCTTACCAATCCTAAAAATTCTTATGGATTGATGACTTTTCTACTTTCCTTTTAGGGCTCAAAAACCTGATTAAAAGTTTTCATTCAAAATTTCAGAAAATAATTCAATTTCTTTTGGGGATATTCTAAAAAAGATTTGTCCTTATCCCAAAAGAC
>JBBQXI010000296.1:0-5416 GCA_038209805.1 Bacteroidales bacterium
AGATGGTTAATCCGCCAACTACGGCAACCCCCATTGCTACGCGACTTTGAGCACCATCACCCAATCCGAGAGCAAGTGGTAAAATACCAAGAATGGTTGATAAGCTTGTCATCAAAATAGGACGAAACCGAGCTGCAGCTGAATAACGGATAGCTTCTAGTTTGCTCATACCTGCTTCTTTTCGCTGATTGGCAAACTCCACAATCAGGATGCCGTTTTTCGTTACAAGCCCAATTAACATGATTAAACCAATCTGGCTAAAAATGTTCATTGTTATATTGAAATACCACATAAACAACAGTGCACCGGTAAGAGCCAAAGGAACGGTCATCATTACAATAATCGGGTCTTTAAAGCTTTCGAATTGTGCCGAAAGCACAAGGAATATCAGAACAATAGCCAGAATAAAGGCAAACATCAAACTTGATGAGCTTTCCATAAAGTCTTTTGAATCACCTGTTAGCGCGGTTCTGAACGAGTCGTCTAAAACATTAGCCGAAATTTTATCCATCTCAGCAATTCCCTGACTGATCGTTTTACCATCGGCCAAACCAGCAGATATCGTTGCCGCGACAAAGCGGTTATAGCGGAACAATTGAGGCGGTGCGGTTGATTCCTGCAACGTGACAAAATTGTCGAGCTGGACCATATGGCCCTGAGTATTTCTTACATACAACGACTTCAAATCGAGCGGTTTATTTCTGTCATCCCTTGCCAGTTCCCCTAAAATCTCGTATTGCTTGCCATTCATAATAAAATAACCGAACCGTTGACCGCTCAATGCAAGTTGTAGCGTTTGTCCGATATTCTGGGTAGAAACTCCCAGCAAATTGGCTTTATCGCGGTTGATCACAATTTGCAGTTCAGGCTTGGTAAACTTCATATTTACATCAGCCATCACGAAATTGGGATTTTCGTTTACCTGTGACATAAAAGCTGGAAGTATTTCACGCAGCTTTTCGATATTGGGAGCCTGCAGTACATATTGAATGGGAAGACCAGACCTCCGGCCACCAAAGGTCGATTGCTGAATCACACTTGCACGTGCCTTCGTTTTTGTCCGTAGCTCAGCCGACAACTGATTTGCTATTTGTTGTTGTGACCGCTTTCTTTCCGATGGATCAACTAACAAGACCCTTACAAAACCGCCGCCTCCCCGAATCATTGTCGTTACTTTATCGTATTCGGGAATAACATCTTCAACCAGTTTACCAATCTCCTCAGTATAACCAAGATTGTACTCATAGGTTGAACCCTCCTGTGAGGTAATATTTATATTTAATTGCGAGCGGTCTTCGAGCGGAGCCATTTCGGCCGGAATCGTTTTCCATAAGATGAAGATCAGTACAAACGACAATGCAAGAATGAAAATTGAAAGGAATTTCTTATGAAGATACGAATCGAGGGTGTTCTGATAAGCTCGATTTAAAGCCGTAAAAAATTTCTCAGTATAATTGTATGCGTTACTTCTATTATGCCTTGTTTTCAGCAATTTAGTCGACAGCATAGGAGTTAAAGTAAGCGCCACAAAAGCGGAAATAATAACAGATCCGGCAATAACAATACTAAACTCCCTGAACAAACGACCAGTCATCCCTTCAAGAAAAACAATAGGAATGAATACTGCAACAAGCGTTATGGTTGTTGAAACAATGGCAAAAAATATTTCGTTCGATCCCTTGAAACCTGCCTCGAGTGGGGTCATCCCCTGTTCAATTTTTACATATATATTTTCCATCATCACAATCGCATCGTCAACCACCAATCCAATAGAAAGAACAATGGCCAAAAGCGTAAGCACATTGATTGTGAAGCCGGAAATGTACATGATGAAAAATGAACCGACCAACGAAACAGGAATTACCAAAATTGGTATGACCGTGGTTCGCCAGTCGCGCAGAAAAGTAAAAATGATAACCACTACAAGAAAAAATGCGATGTAGATGGTACTTTTCACTTCCTCGATAGACGACCGGATATATGTTGTATTATCGAAACCAACTTCATATTTCACGTCATCCGGAAGATCTTTCTGAATGAATTTAAGTCTTTTATATACCTCATCTACAATTTCGATATGGTTCGCACCCGGTTGCGGAATAATTATCGTTGCAACCATCGGAATGCCGTTCAATTTCATGATTCCGCGTAAATCCTGCGGACCAAGTTCGGCACGACCAATATCACTTACCCTGACAATCTGATCACCGGTTTGCCGTAAAATAAGACTGTTGAATTCCTGGGGGGTGGTCATCAGTCCCAAGGTGCGTATAGTCAGTTCGGTGGTAGTACCTTCGATGCTTCCTGCCGGGAGCTCCACATTTTCGCGAAGTATGGCATTTCTGACATCAAGAGGCGTCATCTGATAGCCGGCCAGCTTTGCAGGATCGAGCCAGATACGCATTGCATAACGTTTTTCGCCCCAAATAGATACCGCGCTAACCCCTGAAATAGTCTGTAACTGCTCTTTAAAAGTAAGATCGGCTATTTCCGAAAGTTCAAGCAATGATCGCTGAGGACTTTTCACTGCAATCATCATAATCGGACTTGCATCAGCATCGGCTTTCGAAACGGTTGGAGGGTCGCAATCACGAGGCAGCATACGTTGTGCCTGCGATACCTTATCGCGTACATCGTTTGCAGCTGTCTCCATATCAACCGAAAGCTCAAACTCAACAGAGATACTGCTTCTCCCCTGGCTGCTTCGACTGGTCAAGGTGCGGATGCCGGGAATACCATTGATGGATTGCTCCAAAGGCTCGGTAATTTGTGTCTCTATTACATCTGAGTTGGCACCCGGATAAGAGGTGTCGACCGAAATAATTGGCGGATCAACGCTGGGAAACTCCCTTACGCCCAAATAGGTTAATCCGATTGCTCCAAATAAAAGGATAACAAGTGAAAAAACAGTAGCCAAAACGGGCCTCTTTATACTTGTAGACGATAGACTCATTGTTGTTTGTTTACGATGGATTTATTGGTTACCAGCGTATCAAGCTGAACAGGTATGCCTTGCCGTAATTGCAAAATTGCAGTTGTAAGTAATGTATCTCCAAAACTCAATCCTTTTTGAATCTGAACATGCGATTCAGTCCGAAGTCCTAAAGTAACCTTCACTTCTTGCGCTTTACCATTTTTGATAATGAAAACCTTTTCGCCTTCCATTTCAGGAATAATGGCTTCAGTTGGTACGGAAATAGTATTATCAATTTTTGATAAAAGAGCTCTGACACTGGCAAAACGCCCTGGTTTCAACTCCTCATTTTTATTGGGATAATAGGCTCTGGCAACAATGGTTCGGGTATCTATATCCACTTTAGGAGCAACTGCGTAAACTTCCGCAGTAAATGATTTTTGAATCCCATCAATAACAAATGTAATGGGGTATCCGGGTGTAACTTCACCAGCGTACCTCTCCGGAATAGAGAACTCAATTTTTAACGGACTGATTTTTACAAGTTGTACTATTTTGGTTTGAGTGGTGGCATATGCGCCTTCACTCACCAGACGTAAACCCACAACTCCATCGAAAGGGGCTCTTAATTCAGTTTCGGAAATACGTGCTACCAGAAGCATGATGTCGGCATCAAGCGATTGAAGTTCGGTAGCCACCTGATCATAACTTTCACGGCTAATGGCGTCACGATCGAGTAACTGTCGTTGGCGAAATTCACGTTCTTCGGAAAGCTTTCGCTGAGCCTGCAGCTTTAAGAGCTGAGCCTGCAAAGGCCGGTCGTTTATTTTGGCGAGTAATTCTCCTTTTTTAACCCTGGCACCTTCTTTAAAAAAGATGCCTACTACTTTACCTGAAGCTTCAAATGAGAGTTCAACTTCCTCGTCAGGGATTAATGAGCCCGTACTATAAATAAGCTCATTCATTTCCGTTGGAACAATTACATAGCCACTTGCCAACAATGGCTGACCACCTCCACGTGCGCCTTTTGCTCCTGTTGACGAACCCATTTTTGAACCGGATTCCGATATAAACATTGGTTTAATCTTGGGGTAAAGGATAATCCCAAGTACTATAACAATCAGAATTATTGTAATGGGGGTTCTGATTGATTTTTTTACATGCGATGCCATTAGATTTGTTGTATTAGGTTCGTTTAGCTAAAATGAAATTATTGAAATTGTTTGACAAGATCAATGTCGAATGGTTTAATCGCAAACATACAAATTACAAAGACTATTTCACATTCTAAACTGATTCATTTTTGAATAGAACCAGTTACAATGGGAAAAAGTTAAAATCATGGAAAATTATTATGCCTTTGGGGTCTGCCTTGGAGTTTGGAGGTGAAACTAATGTAGTTTTATTCAGCTTCTATGAACATAGAATATAGCAGTAAAATACCCTATAAAAATAAAAAAGTCATCCGAATAAACGAATGACTTTTTGTGGGCGATGAGGGATTCGAACCCCCGACCCTCTGGGTGTAAACCAGATGCTCTGAACCAGCTGAGCTAATCGCCCTTTTTGTTGTTTTTGTGAACGCGCTTTGTTTTTTAAAGCGTTGCAAAGATATACCCATTTTTGAAACTTGCAAACAAAAATATTAAAAAATATTACAAAATTTCAGCCACCACAAAAGTACTACCACCTACAAATACCAAATCGTTTTCCCCAGCATTTGCAAGGGCTACAGAAAGTGCCTGACGAACAGTTGGATAACAATCGCCTTTCAACCCGAAGCGTTCAGCTTTAGCGGCAAGCACTTTTGGTTCGGCAGCACGCGGGATCGAAGCTTTCGTGAAATAATATTGCGCATTTGTTGGAAGCAAAGACAAAACTTCATCCTGATCCTTGTCACTGACCATGCCAATAACGATATGCAATGCTTTCCATGCGGTTTGATTGATTTGCTCAACCACCAATTTGATTCCTGCCTGATTATGCCCAGTATCGCAAATCGTCAAAGGATTATGACCAATTATCTGCCAACGTCCCAACAGCGCGGTATTCTGAATCACATTTAGCAAACCTGTCCGGATATTACTTTCAGACAACTTCCATCCTTTCTCATTCAGATTATCGATTGTGCTCAATACTGTTGGCACATTGTGCCGTTGATAAATCCCCAGTAAATCCAATTTCAAATCCGGATAAATCAGCTGGTCGTTCTTTCTTATAATCAGGCTTTGTTTTCCGTCGATGGTCAGCATTGAATAATCTGCCACGTATTCTTGGTCTGCAAAAGCAAGCTTCGTCTGCACATTTTCGGCAAACTGTTCAAATACGAAACTGGTCTCCGGAGATGTTTCACCAACCACTACCGGAATGTCTTTCTTTATGATCCCTGCTTTTTCGGCAGCAATTTTAGGCAAAGTATCACCCAACAACGCCATATGATCGAAACTGATGTTGGTAATTACTGAAACTTCAGGAGTAATAATATTAGTTGAATCGAGCCTT
>JBBQXI010000297.1:0-5351 GCA_038209805.1 Bacteroidales bacterium
ACCCCATCGCATCTGCGATGCTCTGCCCCTCTCTACAAGTAGAGAGGGGAGAAGCCCCCGAGTAATCGGGGCTTGGGGTGAGTGAGTTCAAAAACACTACCTTATATTTTTACCATTACTTAATTCAGGCTATAAGTAAAAACATATTCCACAAAATTTTAAAACATCTTTATTCCGTAAACTTACAGAAGGATTTTTTATACTTTTCGGTTTCGTAACTGTTGTATTCACATTCTCAAAGAATCGTCAAAATGGAAAACATTGATTCAGTAGCTCTTTCATCAATATACAAACTTAAAAAAAGCGATCGGGATATCTTTCAGGAGCTGATGCCGACCAAAGTAAAAGAAATTCTTTTGCTGGCAACGCTATACGACAGCTATTCCATTGTTCGGGAAGGACAATTCACCGATAAAATTTTTGGGGAATTCCTTCAGTTAAATCTTTACACTTACCCCAGGTTCACCAGTGTAAATTCCGAAGAAGAAGCTTTGCGCATGATTAAAACCCGCGATTTTGAGCTTGTAATTATTATGGTTGGGGTCGATAAAAGCATTCCTATATTGGCTGCCGATGCCATCTATAAAATAAAACCGCAAGTGCCAATTCTCCTGTTAGTTAATAACAATGGCGATTTGCGTTATTTTCAGACTTCATCCACCAAAATTGAATCGATTGACAGGGTATTTGTCTGGAATGGAAACTCAAACGTCTTTCTGGCCATGATCAAGTACATCGAGGACAAAAAAAATGTAGAGGCAGACACATTAAACGGAAATGTTCGGGTTGTTCTCCTGATTGAAGATTCGATACAGTATTATTCGAGGTATTTGCCCATGTTGTACACCAACATCATGACGCAAACCCAAAACCTGGTAGAGGACAAATCGGCTGATGAATTGCACAAAATCATGAAATTGCGTGGCCGTCCAAAAGTAATTTTGGTAAGCAGTTACGAAGAAGCCGTTATAGCCATCAATAAATATCAAAAATACCTCCTTTCAGTAATTTCGGATGTTAAATTTCCGCGCAACGGAATTGAAGACGAAGAAGCCGGTGTTGATATTCTAAAATACGTAAGCTCGGTGCTGCGCTTCCAGATTCCAATTTTATTGCAAAGTCACGATGTAAACAACGCGCAAAAGGCACTCGATGTGGGAGCCGATTTCATCAATAAAAACTCCGAAAGCTTATCGCTCGATATTCACAACTACATCTATAAACGTCTGGGTTTCGGAAATTTTGCATTTAAGGATATTGATGGAAATCCAATTATGATTGCACACAACATGGCCGAATTTCAGGAAATGTTCCGCATTATTCCTGAGTCGGCACTAACCTATCATGGTCAGCGAAATTCATTCTCAACATGGTTGATGGCACGAGGAGAGATAAACATTGCCGAGCAACTGTTGCCCAGACGCCTGGAAGACTTTAAAAATGCGAACGAGCTACGCCAGTTTTGTCTGAATGTATTCGAAAAGGAGAGAATTCAGAAACTTCGGGGTACGATTATCAATTTTGACCCAACACTTGTTTCGGGCAACCGATTTGTGGTGCGGCTTGGCAAAGGCTCGCTGGGAGGTAAAGGACGAGGTATGGCTTTTATGTGCAATTTTCTGGAAAACATTGATTTTGCCCAGATTATTCCTGAAATAAACATTAGAATACCAGCCACTGCGGTTATCGGAGCAAGCGAGTTTGATAAGTTTCTGGAAAACAACAACATGTTCGATGAGATTTACTCGAGCAATGACTATGAACGGACTAAGACCATTTTCCTCGAATCGCAATTTGACGAAGAACTTCAGAAACGTTTGTACAGCTATCTTGAGAAGATGAAGAAGCCATTGGCAATCCGCTCTTCCGGCCTGTTCGAAGACTCACTGATGCAGCCGTTTTCCGGAGTGTACTCAACCTATTTGATTCCAAACAACCATCCCGATATCGCAGTTCGCTTTCAGCAACTTGAAACAGCCATCAAACTGGTTTACGCGAGTATTTTTACAGAATCGGCCATGTCGTATTTCGAGGCAGTCGATTACAAAATAGAAGAGGAAAAGATGGCAGTAATCATTCAGGAAGTTGTTGGTCATCAGTACAGCGATCACTATTACCCATCCATCAGTGGAGTCGCTCAATCGTATAATTTTTACCCGGTTTCGTACATGGAGCCTGAAGATGGTTTTGCTGTGGCTGCCATCGGACTGGGAATGTACGTTGTTGGGGGCGAAAATGCTTATCGTTTCTGTCCGAAATATCCACAAATAAATACGTTAAGCGATCACGACCTGGTTCGGGATTCACAAAAGGAGTTCTATTCCATAGATATGGATCACACTCAGTTTGATCTCGAAAATGGTGGCGAAAATGCAGCAATTAAAAAGATGAAGATCTCGTCAGCCGAAAAAGATGGCGTTTTACAGCACTGTGGTTCGGTTTTCGATTATGAAAACGACTGCCTGATTCCGGGCATCGACAGTCCCGGACTTCGGGTAATTGATTTTGCCAACATACTCAAATACAAACACATTCCGTTGGCCGACACCTTAACTTTGCTGCTTAAATTGTTCCGCGAAGCAATGGGTTCGCCTGTTGAAATAGAATATGCCGTTGATCTGGAAAACGGAGAAAACCAACTTCCTACTTTTTACCTGCTGCAAATTAAACCGTTAATCCGCCGAGACGACCAACTAGCAGTAAATGTAGGTGATGTGGATCCTGAAAAAACAATCATGTTTGCCAGAAGAGGAATGGGTAACGGAATTGTTTCGGGAATAGTTGACGTCATTTTTGTTGATCCTGATCGTTTCGACAAAATGAAAACACGTGAAATTGCTGCGGAGATTAACAAGTTTAACCGTAAAATGGATTTCCTGAACAAAGAATACATCCTGGTAGGTCCCGGGCGCTGGGGCACGCTAGATCCGTTTACCGGAATTCCGGTAACGTGGGCCAACATTTCAAAGGCCAGAGTTATTGTCGAGATGGGCTTAAAAGATTTTCCGCTGGATGGCTCGCTGGGTTCGCACTTTTTCCACAACGTAACGTCAATGAATGTTGGCTATTTTACCATTCCGCACAACTCATCTGACTCAAATATCAACATGGAAATCTTAAAAAACAGACCGATAATTGAGGAAGGTAAATACATAAAACATGTTTCGTTCGAAAACCCTCTCCATATAATTATGGATGGAAAAAACCGCGAAGCGCTGATTTCATTCGAATAAAAATAGAATGAGTATCCGTTCTTTTACCTAAAACTTTAAGAAGAGCGACTGGCCTCATCCGGTGAACCAAAAAACAAGTGAAGACGGCGTTATAAAATCTTTTCTGTTTGAGCCGCAGGCGAGTTTAAAAGATTTTAGCCAGCGAGCGATAGTTTTTCGAGCGAAGCGGACTCAGCCTTGACTTTTTTTGATTACTTTTTGGTGTCAAGACAAAAAAGTAATTAGGGTTTGGGGCAAAGCCCCAATTGTAGATTCAATTTAGGTATGCAATCCAATATTCATAAAAAATAGTTACGGGTTGCGGGTTACAGTTTCCAAGAAGCCCGTAACTCGTAACCCGCAACAAAAAAAATTCCTTTTATACCAGTTTTGCCTTTAAATTGGCGAGTTCAAGCTTCATCGTTTCCAAATCAGCCATCAGGTTGTTCTTCGAAGTAGAATCTTCCAGTTGAGCTTTACATTTCTGAAATAAATCTTTGTAATACTCAACGCCCTTATTCAAATTATCCTGAAAAGTCACAAAGTGTTTCTTTTGTTTATCGGTAAAAGGCTTAACCGTTTCTTCCAGTTTACCATTCAGATATTCAATATACATACCGAGTTCCTTCACAAATAAGTTAGGTCGGTCGGTACGTTCCATAACATTAGTGCGGCCATAAATGTGGTCAACCATATTTTTCAGCGAATAAGTGCTTGAAAAATATGCCAAATTAGGTCCAGGACAAATGCTTACTGCTGTGCCTTCAATCTTTGTATCTAAACCATATTCCATAAGCGACGAAGCGGTAAGTCCGTTGCATAGGCATGCTTTGTCGGTAATTTTATTCAGTTCCTTTTCAAATTCCATCTCATTCAGGTTCTGCTCTTTCAATTCCTGAATTTTTTTGCGTTGAAATTCCTTTGAAGCGGTACAGGTGCCTTCTTCAGTGAAAACCGGAGTCAATGCCAGGTATTTTTTCACACAAGGAAAACCATATTTCCCTTCTTTATTCTGAGCCTCTTTTTTCAAATCCATGCCAGTTCCCCGAACATTATTGAAAATTACGCCTAGAGGCGAAACATCGCTCATGTAAAGATCTTCTTCTTTGGCTTTACACAATACTTCCAAAGTTTGTTCATCGACTGTAACGGCTTCAGGAACCAATAAAAATGGAGTTCCCCATCCGATGGAATCCAATTGGTAGTAATTCATCAAAAACTGATGTTCGGTATTGGAGCCAACACCACCCTGCGCCGTAATTTTAACCAAAAATGGTTTCTCCGGAACTGGTTTTCCCTTTTCAGCCAAAGCCTTGATATAAATATCGTGAACCGTTTCAATCAACTGTTCTTTGTTTTCTTTGAATTCTTCCAAGACCGGCCCCATCAGAAATCCATCGGTTGCAAAAGCATGACCTCCGCAATTCAAGCCTGATTCGACACGGTATTCAGAAACCCAAATTCCCTTTTTTGCCAGAAACCGACCCTGAATTAAAGCAGAACGGTAATCACTCACTTTCAGGATTACTTTCTTTTTCAGTTCCATTTCGGCATTCGGATAAAAATCTTCGAATTCTTCCAGATAGCTATATAAACGCGGATTCATTCCGGCTGAAAGCACCAGCGAAGAACTTAAATCGCTCAAAGCGAAACCGCGCAACGACGACTGTGCATCGCTGTATATGGATGGTAGCTTTTCTCCATCCTTAAAGTTATCGCGATCGAGTTTCGACATGATGTTGACATCAATTTCGCCAGCCACCAGGTTTTCTTTCAACCAATCTCCCAATTTGTGTTTCACATCGGCAGTGCTGATCATTTGATTGAATTTCTGCTTGATTTCAGACATATCAGGCAACATGGCGATGTATTTTTCCAGTTCTTCTTCCTTTTGGGATACTGAATTTTTCAGATTCTCGAATTTTTGTTTCACAATTTCCTGAACAGTATTCAGGTAAGCTGTGATCCGTTTTGCCCGATGATCTTCAGTTTTTGTAGGAATCGACTGAAAAGGCAAATTGAACTTTTTACAATAAAATTCCCTCAGTTTTTCCATGGTAATATCGTCGACCAGCGAAATAGCAGATGATATTCCATAGTGAGCTACCTTTATTGGTGTATCCATGGTGTAGCACAAGC
>JBBQXI010000298.1:0-5349 GCA_038209805.1 Bacteroidales bacterium
GGATTAAAAGGAGCTGCAGTGGCAACAACTATCGGACGCGCCATTGCAGTTTGCTATCAATTCTACCTGTTATTCAACGGTCACAAACGAATCAGGCTTGAACTGGATCATCTGAAAATTAAACTGAAAGTGATGGCGCAATTGTTCAGACTTTCAGCTGGCGGAATCTTACAGTACATCATTGCAACTTCAAGCTGGATTGCTCTTTACCGTATTATTGCCGTATTAGGTTCGGAAGTGATGGCTGGTTATACAATTTCTATACGGATCGTAGTTTTTGTCCTGCTTCCTTCTTGGGGACTTAGCAATGCCGCTTCAACGTTAGTAGGTCAAAACCTTGGCGCCAAACAGCCCGAACGGGCTGAGCGAACCGTTTGGATCACTGCATATGCCAACATGATTTTACTTGGGTTAGTCGGCATCGTATTGATTATTTTCCCTGAAGCATTTATTCGGCTTTTTATCAACGATCCGAATGTAATAAGCAATGGAGCAGTTAGTTTACGAATAATTAGTTTCGGATTTGTTTCGTACGCCATGGGAATGGTCATGACTCAGGCTTTTAACGGCAGTGGCGACACGGCAACACCCACACGAATCAACTTCTTCTGTTTCTGGCTGTTCGAAATACCTTTGGCCTATTTGCTGGCAATTGTTTTCGATCTGAAAATCTATGGCATTTCCATAGCAATTGTGGCTGCCGAAACAGCATTGACACTGACTGCCTGGTATTTCTTCAGAAAAGGAAAATGGAAGACGGTGAAAATATAGCGAAAAGAGTTATCAGTAAAATGTCATTAGTCATTGGGGAAAAGATTAAACGCGACTTTTCTATTGACTAATGACTTTTTCCGAATTTATTCTGAGCAGTCTTTAAGTGATAAATTTCTCAGCTTGGGAGATAAACCTGTAGCAACGCCAACCACAATCAAAGTCATGACTCCACCAAATATGACCGATGGAACCAACCCCATAACACTGGCTGCTGTACCCGATTCGAATGCTCCCAGCTCGTTTGACGAACCGATAAAAATACTGTTTACTGAAGATACCCGTCCTTTCATTTCATTGGAAGTAAATAATTGGAGGATGCTGCCACGAACAACAACACTAACAAAATCAAAAGCTCCGCTCAAAAACAGACATGCGGCAGAAAGATAGAAGTTCTTCGAAATGGCAAATACGATCATACAGAGTCCAAAACCAGCGACATTGTAAAGCATTAACCTTCCTGAATGTTTAACTGGTGGATAAAAGGTTAAATATACAGACATCAAAATCGCTCCAATTGCCGGACAGGCGCGAAGTAAACCCAAACCTTCAGGACCAACGTTCAGAATATCGGAAGCAAAAACCGGCAACATGGCTACTGCGCCACCAAACAAAACGGCAAACATATCGAGCGAAAAAGCTCCAAGCAACACCTGATTTTTAAAAACATAGCGGATTCCTTCGCCAATACTGGCAAAAATACGATCGTCACGTTTGTCATTTTGAATAACTTTTCCGGGACTTTTAATGAAAACCAGAATAATAACACAAATCAGGAAGAATGAAAATACCAGAATATAAGCCGAAACAATTCCGAAGAAACCATACATCAATCCGCCTAGAGCCGGACCAGTAACAGCAGCAATCTGCCAAGCTGTACTTCCCCATGTTGCAGCGCCAGTAAGCAATTCGCGCGGAACCAACTGCCCCATTAAAGCGGTATGGGCAGGCATCAAAATACCACGAGTCAGTCCGACTAAAAATACAGTAATGAAAATAGGCGCGGTTCTGCTCAAAAAAGGTATTCCATCCGGATTTATACTTGAGAATAATAAAATTCCTGAACCCACCAGTAAGATAAGACTGGTTCGCGACATGATCATTTTCCGATCCCAGATATCCACAAAATGACCGGCAAATAAAGCAATACTCACCTGAGGAATAACTTCGGTAAGACCAATCATTCCAAGCGAAAGTGGATTTTTGGTGATGTCGTACAATTGCCAACCCACGATTACGGCCTGCATTAAAGTGGCTGAAGTCATAAAAAACCGGTAGGCCAGAAACAATCGAAAATTGCGGATATGCATCACCGCAAAAGCCTCTTTAGAGAAAAATTTACTCATCCATTCCTTATTAAATAAACTTGCAGATCAACTGCCGAAAAAAAATCTGTTGACGGTGGCAAATATAGATATTCTGTTTACCGGTAAAATACTTTCAGTAATCTATTCTGATGAGAAACCGCCAAAATGATTGAGCCAAATTTGTATCTTTAAAATCAGAATTTAAAACAACACATTATGAGCTTCTTGGGAAATCTGATCTGGTTAATTTTTGGTGGTTTTTTAGTCTTTATCGAGTATATGGTTGCAGGTTTTTTGCTTTGCCTAACCATAATTGGTATCCCGTTCGGAATTCAGGCGTTCAAATTGGCTTCCTTGGCTTTATGGCCGTTTGGTGCAACCATTGGGTATAAACCATCTGCTCCGGGCTGCCTGTCGACTGTCATGAACCTGATTTGGCTGCTTATTGGCGGGATCTGGATTGCCTTAACTCACCTTATTTTCGGATTATTGTTGGGAATCACTATCATCGGAATTCCATGGGCCAAACAGCATTTCAAATTGGTTTCGCTGGCACTAACTCCGTTTGGAAGAAAGATTCTGGATAAGTAATTATCTAAAATAAATTTGACAAGAAGAATAAAAAAAATCAGCACTAATTTGAAACACAATTGCAAAGTGTGTATTTGAAGATGATGATTAAACATCGCAGGACTCGCCGGATATCAATTAATTTTTCAGGGTTGCCAGGTAAACTCTCTGACCAATCGAGAATAATTAAATACTGTATATCTTACTCTTGTCAGCTTCCTGAATAACCGTTAGTCGGAAACGGGCATTCATTTTTGATCTTACGAAGGTATCGTGAAACTGACTGTCGTACCTTTGTTGACGATGCTTTCGACCCAAATTTTACCCCCATGCTTTTCAACAAATTCCTTGCATAATAATAACCCTAAACCAGTTCCTTTTTCATCATCAGTTCCATTGGTTGACTGCATTGCTGAGAAACTAAAAAGTTTTTCAAAAACATCAGGATTGATGCCAACGCCATTATCGGTTACTCTTATCGTTGTATTCGAAGACGTTTGAGTAGCAGAAATTTCAATTTTGCCACCTTTATTTGTAAATTTTATAGCATTCGAAACTAGGTTTCGCAAGATGGCTTTAATCATGTAAGGATCAGTTTTTACAAATATCTCTTCCTTATCTTTATTTTCGATCGTTATATTTTTAGTTCGGGCGCTGGGTTCGAGAAAATATGCAACCTCTGAAATTATTCCATCAATATTGGTAACTGTAGGATTGAATGTTGTTTTCTTCGACTGAATACTTGCCCACTGTAAGGTATCTTCAAGCAACTCATGCGTTTTTTGAATGGTGTCGTAGATAGTTTTCACCATCTCTTCTGTTTTTTCAATTGGGTAGAAACGCAATTCATTTTTTAATAATTCAGAAAAACCCAAAAGGCTGTTAAAAGGACTTCTCAAATCGTGTGCAAGGATAGAAATAAAGCGATCTTTATCTGCATTTAGCTGAAGCAATTGTTTTTCAGAATTTTTTCGTTCGGTAATGTCATGAAAAGTATAAATCCGGCCATAATGTGTTCCATCCGGACCAATAACCGGTGAAGAATATCGCTCCATGATGGTTCCATCAATCAATTCAACTTCATCCAATCGCTTTTCGTCCGGATGCATGACCTGATACATTATTTCATCAACAAATTTCTTCGGATCAACAGTCATGTGCATCACATGAGCAACCTGTTTATCTCCACTTGAATCATCAACAACTTCTTGTGGAATTTTCCATAATTCAACGGTTCGTTGTGTTTGCAGAATCTTTTGGCCATTTAGATCAACGACTAAGAAACCATCAACTGTTGAATTAGCAATTCCCTCGAAAAACATCAGACGAAGCCGAAGTTCATCTTCAATTTTCTTCAATCCAACTATTTCAGCTTCATGTTTGGCTTCTAATGCTGCAAATTTTTCATCGGACTCCTTGTGTTCAACAATCAGTTCCTCTTTACTTTTTTCCATCTCGAATTTTTTACCGTCTCAAAATTGCCAATCCTATTAAACAAAACAAACAACATCAAAGACGGGTAAAGATAACCAATTAAAACTTACAGAACATGTTTTTTATCAGCACATTAGTAAAATAAACACCATGATTTAGGACTGACAAAAAAGAAACTAAGTTGAAAATTAAACTAAAAGGCTTACTCCTGATGTGTGTGCAGCCCACACTCTTTTTTTGAATTGTCTTCCCACCACCAGCGACCAGCACGAAAATCTTCACCGGGCAGAATGGCTCGTGTACAAGGAGCACAGCCAATGCTTACAAAACCGCGGTCGTGCAAAACATTGTACGGCACATTGTTTTTCTTCACATATTCCTGACAATCTTCGAGTGACCAGTGTAAAAGTGGATTGAATTTAATCAACTGAAAACCTGCATCCCACACAAAAAAATCGAGATCGTGACGATTATCCGATTGTGAAGCACGCAAACCAGTTATCCAGCACTCCATACCTTCTAATGCGCGTTTTAGTGGTTCAACCTTTCTGATTCCACAACATTCCTTACGGTTTTCGAGCGATAAATAAAAACTCAATGGCCCTTTTTCAGTAACCATTTTCTCAACCGACTCGTGTTTTGGATAGAATACCTGAATGGTTTTTCCGTATTTATCTAGTGTGCGGTTCTGCACTTTATAGGTTTCTTCGAACAAGCGACCAGTATCTAAAGTCACCACTTTGATGTCCAAATTATTACTGAAAATCATATCGGTGATCACCTGATCTTCAATCCCGAAACTAGTTGTAAAAACAGCTTTCCCCTCAAATTGATGAGCCACTTTCTCCAACATTCCAACCAAATTAGCTGCATCGGCCTGTTTGTTCAGGTCCGAAACGATATTCTGATCAACCATAGCTTATTTGTTTTTTAATCTCAATCCGTATATCTTGCCGGCAAATATCACAAGAAAACTTAAAAAATCATCGAAAAGACTTCCGAAATATTACCTGTCGCATTTCTGAACCGTATCCAAACTCAGTTCCCTGCAGATTTTGAACGCTTTGTTCAATCCATCGATCAGACTCCGGCCATCAGTTTGCGAACCAATCCCAGAAAATTCAAAATCCCAATTTCTGCGGAACGAATTCCGTGCCACCACACCATCACTTTTCACACTCAAGGGCGCTGGCCCCGGCAGCGTGAGGCTGAACCAGATCAGGCCCAGCATCCACGCCAGCACCGGCAGCGCCGCGATGCGCGCCAC